>JASHQL010000413.1 GCA_030039155.1 Streptosporangiaceae bacterium
CGGTCGCCGCCGCCTGCCGCGGCCATGACCTGCCGGTGCTGCGGTTCTCCGCGGCGGCCGGCCAGGTCGAGGTCGGCCCGGCCTTCAGCGCGACCGAGACCGCGTGCGTTTCCTGCTTCCGGCGAAGCCAGGCAGGCGCGGCTGCCGCCGCCGGGGCCGCCGGGGCCGCCGCCGGCAGCGCCGCCGGGTTGCTGGCCGGCCTGGTGACTTCCGGGGTTCTTGGCCTGCTGACCCGCCAGCCCCCGGTGCCCGCGCCGTGGAAGCTCGTCAGGACCGCGATCCCCGCGCCTGACACGGAAGTGTTCGACGTCGTTCCCGAGCTGGACTGCGCGTCCTGCGCCGGCGGTACGCCGCCGCAGCACCCGGCGGCCGGCGAACTGCTGGCCTACGAGTGGCGGGTGGCCAACGTGCCCGCCGCGCTTGCCCCGGTCAGCGCGTCGACCCCGGCGGAGCGAGAGTTCCTCGGTGCCATCCAGCGGCAGCGCGAGAGCTTCGCGACCTCGCCGCGGCACCGGCTGCCAGCCCAGGCTCAGGTCGCGGGGCCGGTACGTTGCCTGGACGAGGCGGTGCTGGCCGCGATGCTCGCCCGGATCGCCGGATTCCGCGATGCCGCCGACCCGGACAGCCGGCGGTGGGCGCCGAGCGGCGGCAACATGGCGTCGGTCGCCGCATACCTGTGCACCGGCGCGGACCTGTTCGGCCTGCCAGGAACGATCTACCGATACGACGACATCGGCCACCAGCTGCTCAGCGTGCACGCCTCCAGGGTGTCCCTGCGCAGGATTCTCGACGGCACTGACCTGGACCCGCAGCGCACGGACATGGCCGTCGTGCTGGTCGGGGCCGCAGGGCGGCTGTGGCAGAAGTACGGCGACTTTGCCTGGCGGCTCGTCCACTTGGATGCCGGCTGCGCCGCGCTGCAGCTGCACCTTGTCGCCGCAAGCTACGGGCTGCCGGTGACCTTCGCGTCCAGCTGGCCTCGGCAGCTCGCTGAGCTGCTTGAACTCGTTCCGGGCCGAGAGGTCGTGACCGCGGTCGCCGCCATCTCGGTGGCAACGACCTGAGCAAGAAAGGCCCAGCAGATGCCGATGATCACCGTGGCCGGACCAAGCGAATGGCTCGGCGAGGCGCTGGCGGAGCGCCGGATGCCTGGTCACGACTCCGCCGGCTGGCTGCCGGGGCCGGTCGAGGGAACGCTGCTCCGCCGCAGCTCGGTGCGGGAGTTCAGCGCCGACCCGCTGCCCGCTGCGCACGTCCGGGCCGCAGCCGCCGCCGGTCAGGACGCCGAAGCCGCCACCTGGCCGGCCGGACAGCACGGTCCAGCGGCCTTCGCCATCCTGATTGCCGCATTTCATCTTGACGGGCTGGACCGGGGCCTGTACCCAGCGCACGGCAGCCAGCCGCTGGCCGATCCTGGCAGCGGCTGGCTCGATGCGCTGCGCCAGCAGTACGCCGACGCCCCGGCGCTGCTGCTGATCTGCGGAGACCTGAACCGGGCCTGCCGGAGCGCCGGGCCTGCTGGCTACCCGTCAATGCTGGTGCGGGCAGGAACGATCGGCTACGGCGCCTGGCTCTGGGCACTGTCCGCCGGCCTCAGCGCATCGGTGTACGGCAGTGCGTCGCACCAGGTCACCGGCGCCGCCCGGCGGCTTGACGTGAACCTGCGGCACCTGTTCACGGTCGCCGTCGGCATGCCTGCGGCCGCTCCGCTCACACGATCATGACGATGCCGTCGGCGCACCGCGACCGGGCCGGCACCGCCAGCCAGGCGGCGCTGCCGATCTGGCCGCGGATCGCCGGCCGGTTTCGCCCGTACCGGCTGAGGGTCTGCTGCGCGGCCCTGCTCGTGGTGCTGTACGTCGCGCTCAGCATGGTCAGCCCGCTGCTGCTGCGGCAGGTGATCGATGACGCGCTGCCACGGCACGACACCGGGCTGCTGCTGGTCTTGTGCTCGGCCATGGCCGTGTCCGGCGCGCTCGGCACCGGGATCGCGGTGTGCCTCTACATGATGATCAACTGGATCGGCCAGCGGGTCGTGCATGATCTGCGGACCGGCGTCTACGACCAGGTCCAGCGGATGCCGCTGGACTTCTTCGCCAGCGAGCCCACGGCCGAGATCCAGGCCAGGATGGCCAGTGACATCGGCGGGATCAGCGACATCATCACGTTCACCGCCGGGGGCGCGCTGACCGCGGCGGTGACGGTGCTCGCCGCGGGCCTGGTCATGCTGGTGCTGAGCTGGCCGCTGGCGGTCGCCTGCCTGATCCTGGCCGTCATTCTCAGCCTGTTCAACCGCCGGTTCGACGGACTGCGCCGGAATCTGGCCGACCAGCAGCAGGACCAGATGGCCCGGCTGCTCAGGCTGGTCGGTGACGACCTGACGCTGTCGGGGATCATCCTCGGTCGCACCTTCGTCCGGCACGCGGCGCAGCGGTCCAGGTTCCGGCTGATGTCGCAGCACATCCGCGACATCACCTACCGGCAACGTGCCGCAGGGACCACGGCGCGCGGGATGGTCGGTCTCACGGTGGCCTGCATTCCGCCGCTGATCTACCTGCTGGCCGGGACGGCGGTACACGGCCTTTCGGTAGGCACGGCCGTGGTCATGGTGATGCTGCAGCTCAGGCTCACCGGCCCGATGCAGGAATTGCTCCAGCTCAGCGGGCAGGCGCACAGCGCCCAGGCCATGTTCCAGCGCGTCTTCGACTACCTGGACCTGCAGCCGGCTGCCGGGCTTGCGGCATGCGACCGACCCGCCCGGCCCGCTGGCCAGGTCGTCGCGCTCGAGCTCCGGGGTGTCTGGCACCGCTACCCGGACTCCGAGCGCACCGCGTTGAGCGCGATCGACCTGGACGTGCCGGCCGGTTCGACAACGGTGATCATCGGCGCGACCGGCTCGGGGAAGACCACGCTCGCGCTCGTCATGGCCGGCCTGGTCACGCCGAGCGCCGGTGCGGTCAGGATCGGCGAACCATCGGCGGGCGGACCCAGGTGGCTTCCGGCGACCTGTCAGCAGGTGTGGCAGGAAGTCACCCTGGTGGCCCAGGAAACCATGATGTTCAACGCGTCGATCCGGGAGAACCTGCTGTTCGCGCGGCCCGACGCGACAGACGCGGAGCTGTTCGAGGCGGCCGACGCCATGCAGATCGGCGGCCTCATCGCGAGGCTGCCGGCCGGGCTGGACACGATGGTCGGAGAGCGCGGCTACCAGCTATCGGGCGGGGAACGGCAGCGGCTCGCGCTGGCCCGCGCGCTGCTCGCGCCTGCCAGCGTGCTGATCGCGGACGAGGCCACCAGCGCGCTCGACAACGCCACCGCGGCGGCCGTGCACGCCCGCCTGCGTGACCTGCGCGGCGGCCGGTCCCTGGTCGTCATCGCGCACCGGATCCCGCAGCTGGCCTGGGACGACCAGGTGATCGTGCTGTCCGGCGGATGCGTCGCTCACCGCGGAACCCACGGCGAGCTGGCCGGCAGCTGTGCCGGGTACCGGCAGCTGCTCACCGATCAGGCGCGGCCTGGCGGCCCGCAGCCTGCCGATGTCCGGTGACCAGGCGGGAGCCCCGGCCATGACACGGCTACCGCAGGCGGGCACGGTCAGCCTGGCGCGCACGCCGGTGCGGCAAGAACCGGTGTTCGTGCTCGCGCCAGCCCGGTCCTACTCCACCGTGACGGTGGCGCTGCTTGCTGGCCATCCTGGCATCTACGGCTTCCCGGAAATGCTGCTCTTCAGTGCCGGTTCCGTCGGCGAGCTGCTGCAGACGGTGCCAAGGCCCATGCAGCCTCCCGCGTTCGTCCAGGATCAGCGCAGCGGCATCCTGCGCGCCGTCGCCGACCTGCTGCTTGGCAGCCAGCAGGACCTGGCGATCCGGCGCGCCGAGCAGTGGCTGGCGGCCCGCTCGTCTTGGTCGCCGCGGCGGCTCATGGATTACCTGCTCGAGCTGGTGTATCCGCAGGTCGGGGTCGAGAAGTCACCTGAGACGGTGATGACAGGCACGGCACTGGACAGCTGCCTTGACAGCTATCCCGATGCCCGCTACATCCACCTGACCAGGCATCCGGTTACCACGATGCGATCGGCGATCGATCACCTGCGGCCGTGGCTGAACCAGAGCGAGAAGGCGCTCGTCGTCGGCGCGGCATCGTCCTGGTACCTGTCGCATCTCAGGATCGTCAGCAAGCTGGCCGGGCTGCCAGCCAGTCAGTGGACCAGGATCCGCGCGGAAGACCTGCTGCGCGAACCAGCAGCCCAGCTGCCGCCGCTGCTCAGCTGGCTGGGCCTGCCCGCCGACGATGCCGTGATCGCCCGGATGCTGCACACCGAGAACTGGCGGTTCGCCGGCACCGGGCCGTCGGGCAGGCTCCTCGGCGGTGACCCGAAGTTCATGACGTCCCCGGCGCTGCGGCCAGTCCCCGAGCCAGCCGAGATCGCCTTTGACGACTCCTGGGGACTGCTGCCGGAGATGCGCGACCGAATGATCATCCTGGCCAGCGCCCTGGGTTATTGACCATGACCGCAGCCATCAGGATCCGCGGCCCGCCGGCTGACCTGGCCATCAGCGCACGGGCCCGCCAGCACGGCGAGCAGCCACCCAACCAGCAATCCGGAGGACGATATGCCTACGATCAGTACCCGCGATCTCGTGCTTGACCTCGCCGCCCAGGATGTCAGCCAGGCGGAGTGGGACGAGCTGACCCGCACCATGCTCAACGACGAGCAGGTGGCCCAGTTCCTGGCGCGCAGCTGCAACTCCGATGGCGGCAGCTCCGCATGCGGCTCAGGCAGTTGCAGCGGCTGCGGCGGCAGCGGCAGCTTCCATCCGTGATCTGAAGTCACCCACGCCGAGCAGTCGGCTGGGCGCAGACAGCAACGTCGGTGCCCGGCCTGCGGCCTGACCAGCCGCGGGCCGGGCACGGCCAGCTGCCGGAGCCGCGGAACCGGTTACACCGCCTCGACGGCCCCCACCGTGCGCTTGCCCCGGCGCAGCACCAGGAACCTGCCGTGCAGCAGGTCGGCCCGGCTCGGCACGGCATCCTGCTCGGTCACCTTGACGTTGTTCAGGTACGCGCCGCCCTCGGCGATGGCCCGGCGGGCGGCGGACTTGCTCGGCACGATCCCGCACAGCGCCATCAGGTCGGCGACCGGCGGCAGCCCGGCCGAGCCGGCCAGCGGCACCGCCGCATTCGGCACCTCGGCAACGGCAGCCGCCAGCGTGCCCTCGTCTAGCGCGGCCAGCTCGCCCTGGCCGAACAGCGCCTGGCTGGCAGCCTGCACCTTCGCCAGCTCGGCCGCCCCGTGCACCAGCGTGGTCAGCTCCTCGGCCAGCAGCCGCTGCGCCAGCCTGGCCGCCGGCCGGTCCGCGGTCTCCTGCTCGAGCGACTCGATCTGCCCGCGCGACCTGAACGAGAACACCCGCAGCAGGCCCGGCATCTCCGCGTCGGTCCTGTTGATCCAGAACTGGTAGAACGCGTACGGGCTCATCAGCTCCTGGCTCAGCCAGACCGCCTCGCCCTCGGTCTTGCCGTACTTGGTCCCGTCCGGCTTGGTGATCAGCGGCGTGGCCAGCGCGTGCACCGACTCCCCGGTGACCCGCCTGATCAGGTCCACGCCGGAGACCAGGTTGCCCCACTGGTCGCTGCCGCCGAGCTGCAGCGTGCAGCCGTGCCGGCGGTGCAGCTCGAGGAAGTCGTTGCCCTGCAGGATCTGGTAGCTGAACTCGGTGTAGCTGATCCCGCCGGCCTCCAGCCTGGCCCGCACCACCTCGCGGGACAGCATCTGGTTCACCGGGAAGTGCTTGCCGATGTCGCGCAGGAAGTCGATCGCGGACAGCTGCCCGGTCCAGTCCAGGTTGCTCACCACGGTCGCGCCGGCCGGGCCGTCAGCGAAATCAAGGAACTGGCTGACCTCGACCCTGATCCGGTCCACCCACTCCGCGACCAGCTCGCGCGGGTTCAGCACGCGCTCCGCCGACTTGCCGCCAGGGTCGCCGATCAGCCCGGTCGCGCCGCCGACGATCGCGATCGGCCGGTGCCCGGCCTCCTGGAACCGCCGCATGGTGAGCAACTGCACCAGGTTACCGATGTGCAGGCCGGGCGCGGTTGGGTCAAAACCACAATAAAAGGTGACAACAGAGCTGTCGAGCGCCTTGCGCAGGTCGTCCAGGTCAGTGGAAACCGCGATCAGGCCGCGCCAGCTCAGGTCGTCGATGATGTCGTTCACCGGTGCATAGTCCCACCTCAGTGACCGGCACCGGTAACCGGACGAGCCTGACGGCGCCGTTGTTGCGCCGCCTTATAGAGGGAAACGTGCCGGTCTCCCGCCAGCCAGTATCGCCACGGCCGGTCGGCGGCCTGGCTGACCCCGACCCGCGGCCCGGTGCTGATCACCTGCCCAGGCAGGCGGCCGGCCGGCCGCAGGA
The DNA here is from genome assembly GCA_030039155.1 of Streptosporangiaceae bacterium. Classification (GTDB taxonomy): domain Bacteria; phylum Actinomycetota; class Actinomycetes; order Streptosporangiales; family Streptosporangiaceae; genus JOPF074. The sequence goes on from JASHQL010000413.1 coordinate 6,417, forward strand.
TCCGCAGCGGCGACTGCTCCGCGCACGCGTCGGCCCCGTCCAGCCCGCGGTCGATGTCCAGGGCCTGGCACAACCGGGCCGGTCCACGGGCCAGGTCCCGCGGCGGGTGCGCCCGCTGCGCGGGCGCACCCGCCGCGGGCCGCCCTGACCCCCGCCTGCTCGCCGCGAGATCGGCGCCCTCGACCACCTCGCCCGCCCGCAGCAACACCGCCGACGCCTGGCCGGGCGGCTCGCATACCAGGTTCGCGCAGAAGTGCATCCCGTAGGTGAAGTACACATACACGTGCCCTGGCTCGCCGTACATCACCGCGTTGCGTGCCGTCCGCCCTCGGTAGGCATGCGAGGCCGGGTCGTGCTCCGCGTCGTAGGCCTCCACCTCGACCAGCCGCACGGCGACATCGCCGTCAGGGCTGCCGCGCCACAGCACGCAGCCAAGCAACTCCGGCGCCACCTCAACCGAGGGCCGGCAGAAAAAGGACCGCGGCAGCGGCACCCAGTCGGTCACCGTCACATCCTGCCCCAGCGCACCGTCAGCGGCGGGCGGCCGGAGCAGACTGCGGGCGCCGGCTCACACCGAACTCGGACGCAACTCCGGCGTCGCGCTGAGCCGGGTCACCGATACTCCTGGTAACCGGACTGCCTGCACCCACGAGAGAAGCCGCCCGATGAGACATCAGCAGGCCGGCGCCGCCATCGCGGTCCTGGCTGCGCGGCGCCGGGCGTGCCTGCTGGCCGCCGTCGCGGTGCTGACCGCGCTGCCTGCCGCGGCGTGCGGCGGGAAAGCCGGCTCGGCCTCGAAGACCTCGGGCACCGACTCCGCGCAGCCGACCGTGCAGCAGATCGATGCCTACGCCCAGTGCATGCGCCGGCACGGCGAGCCAGGTTTCACGCTGTCAACCCAGCCTGGCCCTGGCGAACCTCATCTGTTTGGCTACACGATCGAGGGCGCCGACCCGACCGCGCCGCAGTACGCGTCGGCAACCAGGGCCTGCGCCGCGGTCCTGCCGAACGCCGGCCCGCCCACGCCGACCGCGGCGCAGCTCCGCGAGCAGTATCGCGCTGACCTGAAGGTCGCTGCCTGCATGCGCGCGCACGGGTACCCGGGCTTTCCCGACCCGACGCTGCGGAACGGGCATCTCGTCCAGCTCCCGCCGCCGGGCGTCGATACCAGCTCGCCGCAGTTCCTGGCCGCGAAGCAGGCCTGTACCTGACCGCGGGCATCGGCCGGTCAGCCGGTGCCGCGCCGTCTCAGCTGGCGGCCCACGCGGCCTGGCCTTGCACGTCCTCCTGCAGCCGCGCCAACTGCGCCGCCACGGCCGACGGCGCAGTGCCACCTCGACTCGACCTGGCCGCGATCGCGCCGCTGACCGAGAGCACCTCCCGGACGTCCGGCGTGAGCAGCGGCGATACCCGGGCCAGGTCCTCGTCGCTGACTTCGGCCAGCTCGCAGTCGTTGACCTGGCACCAGACCACCAGGTGCCCGACGACCTCGTGCGCCTCGCGGAACGGCGTGCCCCGCCTGACCAGCAGCTCGGCCAGATCGGTGGCCAGCGCGTAGCCGGCCGGGGCCAGCGCGGCCAGCCGCTCGGCGTGGAAGCGCAGCGTGTCGACCAGCCCGGCCATCGCCGGCAGCACCGCGAGCAGCGTGTCCACCGCGTCGAAGACCGGCTCCTTGTCCTCCTGCAGGTCCCTGTTGTAGCTCAGCGGCAGGCCCTTGAGCGTGGTCAACAGCCCGGTCAGCCCGCCGATGAGCCGGCCTGCCTTGCCCCTGGCCAGCTCGGCCACGTCCGGGTTCTTCTTCTGCGGCATGATCGACGACCCGGTGGCGTAGGCATCGTCGATCTCGATCCAGCCGAACTCCTGCGACGACCAGAGCGCGATCTCCTCGCCGAGCCTGGACAGGTGCACGCCGAGCAGCGCGGCCGCGAAGCAGAACTCGGCGGCGAAGTCGCGGTCGCTGACCGCGTCCATGGAGTTCTCGGCCGCGCTGTCGAAGCCGAGCTCGGCGGCGACCGCGTCCGGGTCGATCCGCAGCGAGGAGCCGGCCAGCGCGCCGGCGCCGAGCGGGCTGACCGCCGCCCGCCTGTCCCAGTCACGGAGCCGGCTGGCGTCCCTGGCGAACGCCTGCACGTGCGCGAGCAGCTGGTGGGCGAGCAGCACCGGCTGCGCATGCTGCAGGTGTGTCATCCCCGGCACCGGCACGGCTGCGTGCCGCTGCGCCTGGCCGATCAGCGCGTCCTCGAGCTCGGCCAGCCTGGACACGATCGTGCGCGCCTGGTCCCGCAGGTACAGCCGCAGGTCGGTGGCGACCTGGTCGTTGCGGCTGCGGCCGGCCCGCAGCTTGCCGCCGAGCGAGCCGACCCGCTCGAGCAGCCCGCGCTCCAGCGCCGTGTGCACGTCCTCGTCGCTGGCCGACGGCCGGAACCTGCCGGTCCTGCAGGCCTCGGCCAGGTCGTCGATGGCGGCCAGCATCCTGGCCAGCTCGGTGCCGTCGAGCAGGCCGGCCTTGTGCAGGATCCTGGCGTGCGCGGCCGAGGCAAGCAGGTCGTAGGGCGCCAGCCGCCAGTCGAACTGAACGCTGACCGACAGCCTGGCCAGGGCGTCGGCCGGCCCGGCGCCGAACCGCCCGCCCCAGAGCCTGACTGGCCCGGCCGGCGACCCTGGCTGGCCGCCGCCTGGCGCGGCCGGTGGATCCTGGTCAGCTGTCACCGCGTGTCTCCCGCCTTGCCGATCTTCCGGCACCGAGTCTGCTAGAGCGTCGCCGCGAATCCAAACGGACCGCACAATTGGCTAGGGAGCCAGCAACGGCGAAGGAGCGATCAGCGTGCCAGCTTCGGACAACGTGCCGGTCATCGCGGTGGCCAGCGGCAAGGGCGGGGTCGGTAAGACCACCGTGGCGGTGAACCTGGCGCTGGCGCTGCGTGACCTCGGCAGCCGGGTCGGCCTGGTGGACGCCGACCTGTACGGGCCCGACGTGCCGCGGATGCTCGGGCTGCGCAGGGAGCGCGAGGCCAGCCACCTGACGGTGTTCGCGGCGCAGGGCAGGCCGGCCTCCAGGCTGCAGGCCATCGACCGGCACGGCATCCAGATAGCCTCCGCGGCCCTGCTGGTCGGCGGCGGCCAGGGTATCGGCGTGGACGCCGGCATCGCCCAGCTGCTGGTCCGCAGGCTGATCAGCGACACCGACTGGGCCGATCTCGACTGCCTGGTGATCGACCTGCCGCCCGGCACTGCCGACATCCAGCAGTTCGTGTTCACCCTGCACGGCCGCAAGCTGATGGTCTTGCTGGTGGTGACGCCGCAGGTGATCGCGCACCAGGACGTGCGGCGGCTGATCGCGCACCTGCGCATGCACAAGACCGTCAGCCTGGGCGGCGTGGCGAATATGACCGGCCTGATCTGCCCGAGCTGCGGCGACAGCACGCCGATGTTCCCTGAGGCGCCGCCCGACCAGAGCGTGTGGGGCGAGCTGGACAAGCTTGCCAGCATCCCGTTCAGCCCGCAGGCGGCAGCCGACGCCGACGACGGCAGGCCGGTGCTGCTGACCCAGGCGGTACCGCAGCAGGTAGCCGCCTACCGGGCGCTCGCGGCAGCCGTGCAGGCCGAGCTTGGCGAGCCGCCAGCCCACCTCAACTAGGCCGGGTCTGGCACCCCGGCCGCACTCGCCAGCTTGCGGTCCCTGGCTGAGGCGATCTTGCTCGGCATGCCCCACAGCTCGACGAAGCCCTTGGCCAGGTCCTGGTTGAACATGTCGCCGGTGTCGTAGGTGGCCAGCTCGTAGTCATACAGTGACGCCGGGCTGCGGCGGCCGGTGACGACCGCCCTGCCGCCCTGCAGCCTGACCCTGACCTCGCCGGTCACGTGCTGCGACGCCTGCCGCATGAACGCGTCCAGCGCCTGCTTGAGCGGCGAGAACCAGAGCCCGTCGTACACCAGCTCGGTCCACCGCTGGCCGCAGGTCCGCTTGAACCTGGCCAGGTCCCGTTCCATGCACACGCCCTCCAGCTCTGCGTGCGCGGTGATAAGCACGATCGCCGCTGGTGCCTCATAGATCTCCCTGCTCTTGATCCCGATCAGCCGGTCCTCGACCATGTCGATCCGGCCGATGCCGTGCGCGCCCGCCAGCGCGTTCAGCTCGGTGATGAGCTGCAGCGGGCTGAGCTGCCTGCCGTCGATGGAGACCGGCAGGCCGCCAGCGAAGCCGAGCACGATGTCGTCGGCAGGCTTCCCGTTCGCCGGGTCGTCGGTGTAGCCGTAGACGTCGTCGTGCGGTGCCTCCCAGATGTCCTCGAGATGCCCGGTCTCGCAGCTACGGCCCCACAGGTTCTGGTCGATGGAGTACGGCGACCTGGCAGTCACGTTGATCGGCAGGCCCTTCTCCGCCGCGAACGCGATCGCCTTGTCCCTGGTCATGCCGGAGTCCCTGACCGGCGCGATCACCCGGACGTCGGGCGCGAGCGCGGCCAGCCCCGCCTCGAACCTGACCTGGTCGTTGCCCTTGCCGGTGCAGCCGTGCGCCACCAGGGTGGCGCCGCGCTCGCGGGCCACCCGCGCCAGGTGCCCGGCGATCAGCGGCCTGGACAGCGCGGAGACCAGCGGGTAGGAGTCCATATACAGCGCGTTGGCCAGCAGCGCAGGCATGCAGTAGCCGGCCGCGAACTCGTCGCGCGCGTCCACCACCTCGGCGTCCGCCGCGCCGCAGGCGAGCGCGCGTGCCCTGATCGTGTCCAGGTCCTCGCCGCCCTGGCCGACGTCCACGGCCAGCGCGATCACCTCTGCGCCGGTCTGCTCGGCGATCCAGCCGATCGCCACCGAGGTGTCCAGGCCGCCTGAGTACGCGAGTACGACTTTGTCAGGCACGGCTTCCTCCACTTTCCCCGGCCGAAGCGCCGGTCCCGCTCGATGTCCGCCGCTCGGCCAGCCGCAGCAGCGCGCTGGCAAGCTCGTCGCCGCCTGCCGGATCGCGCGCGATGACCAGCACGGTGTCGTCTCCGCCCACGGTGCCGAGCACCGCGGGCCAGCCGGCGTGATCGATGGCCGACGCCAGCAGCTGGGCCGCGCCGGCCGGCGTGCGCAGCACCACCAGGTTGCCGCTGGCCTCCGCGGTCACCAGCAGCTCGCTGGCCACCCTGGCCAGCCGGGCCGGCGGGTCGGCGATCAGGCTGCTGCCGAACAGGCCGCCGTTGGCGGCCGGCGGCTGGTCGTCGTCCGCCGCCCGGTCGCGCGGGCCGACAGCGATCCCGCCAGGGCCGCTCGCGCCCTGCAGCGCGTAGAACAGGCTGCCGTCCTGCGCGCGCAGCCGGACCGCGCCGAGTTCCTCGAGGTCACGCGACAACGTCGCCTGGGTGACCCGGACGCCAAGCTCGCCGAGCCGCTCGGCCAGTTCTTCCTGCGACCTGACCCGGCTGCCGGCCCGGCCGAGGATCCCGGTGATCATGGCGTGCCTGGCCGCCTTGGTCACCGGGCTGTGCGACGGCGGACCAGTCATCCGGCACCGCCGAGCAGCCAGCACAGCAGCGCCTTCTGCGCGTGCAGCCGGTTCTCCGCCTGCGTCCAGACCAGGCTGGCCTGGCCGTCGATGACGCCAGCGGTGATCTCCTCGCCGCGGTGCGCCGGCAGGCAGTGCAGCACCCGGCAGCCGGGGCTGGCGAGCGCCAGCTTGGCCTCGTCCAGCTGGTAGTCGGTCATCGCGGCGGTGCGGCCCTGTTCCTGGCCTTCCTGCCCCATCGAGGTCCAGACATCGGTGGCCAGCACGTCAGCGCCCTTGCAGGCGTCCGCCGGATCCGCGCTGACCAGCACCGAGCCGCCGGTCACCGCGGCCCGGCTGGCCGCCGCGTCGAGCACTGCCTGATCCGGCCAGAACGACTCGGGCGCGCAGATCCGCACGTGCAGCCCGGCAGTCGCGCCGCCGAGCAGGTAGGAGTGCGCCATGTTGCCTGAGCCGTCGCCGAGGAAGGTCAGCGTCAGGCCCGCGAGCTGGTGGTAGGCCTCCTGCACGGTCAGCAGGTCGGCGAGCACCTGGCACGGGTGGAACGTGTCGGTCAGCGCGTTGATCACCGGCACCGTGCTGACCTCGGCCATCGCCTCAAGCTGGTGCTGGCCGAAGGTGCGCCAGACGATCGCCGCTACCTGGCTGGCCAGCACCCTGGTCATGTCCGGCACCGGCTCGCCGCGGCCCGCGTGCGTGCTCTGCCGGTCGATCACCAGCGGGTTGCCGCCAAGCTCGGCGATGCCGACCGCGAACGACACCCTGGTGCGCAGCGACGGCTTGTCGAACAGCACCGCCACCGATTGCGGCCCGGCCAGTGGCTGCCGGCTGAACCTGGCCGCCTTCAGCTGGCCGGCCAGCCCAAGCACCTGCGCCTGCTCAAGCGGCGCCAGGTCGTCGTCGCGCAGGAAGTGCCGCACCATCACCCCTCCTGTCAGGCCAGCACGCTGGCCGAGTCGAGGATGCCTGGCAGCGCCGCGGTAAAGGACTCCGCCTCTGCCTCGGTCAGGATCAGCGGCGGCGCCAGCCTGATCGCGTCCGGCTGCACGGCGTTCACCAGGAACCCGGCGCTCCTGGCCGCGGCCTCCACCGCGGCCGCGGCGTTGCCGCGTAGCGCGATCGCACGCCACAGGCCGCTGCCGCGGACGCCGGTCACCAGCGGATGGCCGAGCGCCTCGATCGCCGCGGCGAGCTGGTCACCGACCTTGCCGACGTGTCCGAGCAGGCCGTCACGCTCGATCGTGTCGAGCACCGCGAGCGCGGCCGCGCAGGCGACCGGGTTCCCGCCGAATGTGCTGCCGTGGTCGCCCTTGGCCAGCCCGCTGCCTGACGGCCCAATGCCGACGCAGGCGCCGATCGGCAGCCCGCCGCCCAGGCCCTTCGCCAGCGTCAGCACGTCCGGCAGCACGCCTTCCTGCTGATGCGCGAACCAGTGCCCGGTCCTGCCGATGCCGCTCTGCACCTCGTCGAGCACCAGCAGCGCGCCGGCCGCGTCACAGGCCGCCCTGGCGGCAGCCAGGTAACCGGGCGGTGCCGGCACCACGCCGCCCTCGCCGAGGCACGGCTCGAGCACCACGGCCGCGCAGTCCGGGCCGACCGCCTCGGCCAGCGCGGCCGGATCGCCGTACGGCACGAACCGCACCTGGGTGCCGAACGGAGCGAACGGCTCGCGGATCGAGTCCTTGCCGGTCAGGCTGAGCGCGCCCATGGTCCGGCCGTGGAAGCTGTGCTCGGCCGCGACGAACACCGGCCGGTCCGGTCCTTGCCGCCGCCTGACCAGCTTGATCGCCGCCTCGTTGGCCTCGGCGCCCGAGTTGGCCAGGAACACCCGGCCGTCGCTGCCGAGCAGTTCGAGCAGCCGCTCGGCCAGCTCCACCTGGCGCTCGTGCAGGTACAGGTTCGAGGTGTGCACCAGCGTGCTCACCTGCCTGGTCACCGCGGCCACGATCGCCGGGTGCGCGTGCCCGAGCGAGCTGACCGCGATGCCGCCGACCAGGTCGAGGTAGGCGTTGCCGTCCACGTCCCAGACCGTGCAGCCGCTGCCGCGGGCAAGCGCCACCGGCGGCACGCCATAGGTCAGCATCACGGTGGCCGCGTACCGGTCCTGCAGCAGCTCGGTGGCGGTCATGCGGTCCTCTCAAGGTCACTGGCGTCGGGAACCACCATGGTGCCGATCCCAGAGTCGGTGAAGATCTCCAGCAGGATCGCGTGCGGCAGCCGGCCGTCAAGCACGTGCGCCTGCGGCACCCCGCCGCGCACCGCGGTCAGGCAGGCCTGCATCTTCGGGATCATGCCGCCGGACAGGCCTGGCAGCATCTCGGCAAGCTCGGCGGCGGTGAGCTGGCTGATCACCTCGGCCGGCCTGGCCGGCTGCTGCTTGACGTCGCCGCCTGGCCAGTGCGCGTACAGGCCAGGCACGTCGGTGAGCACCACCAGCTTGGCCGCCCCGAGCTCGACGGCCAGCGCGGCCGCCGCGGTATCCGCGTTCACGTTCAGTACCTCGCCAGGCTCGCTGCGCGCCACGCTGGAGATCACCGGGATCCGCCCGTCCGCCAGCAGCGCGCTGACCGCGCCCGGGTTCACCGACTCCACCTCGCCGACCTGGCCCAGGTCCACCTGCTGCCCGTCCACCGTGGCCCGCAGCCGGCGCGCGGTCAGCAGGTGCGCGTCCTCGCCTGACATGCCCACGGCGAACGGGCCATGCTGGTTGACCAGCCCGACGATCTCCCTGTTCACCTGGCCGGTGAGCACCATCCGCACCACGTCCATGGCCTCAGGGGTGGTGACCCGCAGCCCGGCCTTGAACGTGCTCTGCATGCCGAGCTTGTCCAGCTGCGCGCTGATCTGCGGGCCGCCGCCGTGCACCACCACCGGCAGCAGGCCCGCGTACCTGAGGAACACCACATCCTGGGCGAAGGCCTGTCGCAGCCCAGGATCGGTCATCGCGTGACCGCCGAACTTCAGCACCACGATCTGGCCGTGGAACCGCTCGAGCCACGGCAGCGCCTCGATGAGCGTGGCTGCCTTGGCGACCGCGTCGTTCCCTATCTCGGTCGTGGTCACGTCGAGTACGCCGAGTTCTCGTGCACGTAAGCGGCGGTCAGGTCAGTGGTCAGGATCGTCGCGGCCGCGGGCCCGGCGGCCAGGTCGACCGTGATCGTGACGTCCCTGCCGGACATGTCGACCAGCGTCCGGTCGTCGGCCGCGGCGCCGTCCTTGCACACCCAGACGCCGTTGATCGCGACGCCGAGCTGGTCGGGCTCGAACGCCGCGGCGGTGGTGCCGACCGCGGCCAGCACCCGCCCCCAGTTCGGGTCCTCGCCGTGGATCGCGCACTTCAGCAGGTTGCAGCGGGCGACCGCGCGGCCGACGAGGACCGCGTCCGCCTCGCTGGCGGCGCCGGTCACCTCGATCGCGATCGACTTGCTCGCGCCCTCGGCGTCGGCCTGCAGCTGCCTGGCCAGGTCGGCGCAGACCGCGGTGACCAGCCCGGTGAACTCGGCCATGTCTGGCCTGACCCCGGTCGCGCCGCTGGCCAGCAGCAGCACGGTGTCGTTGGTGGACATGCAGCCGTCGGAGTCCAGCCGGTTGAACGTGCTGCAGGTGCCGGCGCGCACCGCCTGGTCGAGCTCGCCCGGCGTGAGGTCGGCGTCGGTGGTCAGCACGACCAGCATGGTGGCCAGCGCCGGCGCCAGCATCGCGGCGCCCTTGGCCATGCCGCCGATCAGGTACCCGCTGCCCGCCGCCCCGGCGGTCTTGCTGACCGTGTCGGTCGTCATGATCGCCGTCGCGGCCGCCTGGCCGCCGCCTTCGTCGGCGCAGGCCGATCCGGCGGCCTGGCTCAGCCCGGCCAGCAGCTTGTCCACCGGCAGCCGCTCGCCGATCAGGCCGGTGGAGCAGACCGCGACCTGCCCGGCGCCGACGCCGAGCAGTTCGGCCAGGTGCTCGGCGGTCTTGTGAGTGTCCTGGAAGCCGGCCGGGCCGGTGCATGCGTTGGCGCCGCCGCTGTTCAGCGCGACCGCGCGGACCTGGCCGCCTGCCACGACTTGGGTGGTCCAGAGCACCGGCGCGGCCTTCACCCGGTTGGCGGTGAACACCCCGGCCGCGGCTGCCGACGGCCCGTCGTTGATCACGACGGCCACATCGGGGTTGCCCGATTCCTTGATCCCGGCGGCGACGCCCGCCGCCCTGAAGCCCAGTGGCGCCGTGACGCCCGCTCCGCTCATGGTGCGACTCCGCTCGCGGTCAGGCCCGCGGTCTCCGGCAGGCCGAGCATCAGGTTGCCGTCCTGGACGGCCTGGCCTGCGGCGCCCTTGCCGAGGTTGTCGATGGCGGCCACGACCACCGCGCGGCCCGCTCGCTGGTCGGCCGCCGCCTGCAGCTGTACGCCGTTGCCGCCGGCCACCGCCGCGGTCTTCGGCCAGCTGCCGGCCGGCAGCACGGTGACAAACGGCTCGGCCGCGTAGGCCTCGGCCAGCGCGTCCCTGATCCGCCCGGCCGGCCTGCCCGGCGCGGTCAGCCTCGCGGTGCAGGTGGCCAGGATGCCGCGCGGCATCGGCGCCAGCAGCGGGGTGAAGCTCACGCTCACCTCCGGCCGCCCGCCGGTGGTGCCGACCTCGGCCAGCGCCTGCTCGATCTCCGGCGTGTGCCGGTGCGCGCCGCCCACCTGGTAGGCAGACACCGAGCCCATGACCTCGCTGCCGAGCAGGTCGGCGCGCAGCGACCGGCCGGCGCCGGACGTTCCGGACGCGGCGACGATCACGATGTCGGCCGGGTCGACCAGCCCGGCGGCCACCAGCGGCGCGAGCGCGACGATCGCCGCGGTCGCATAACAGCCAGGCGCAGCCACCCGGCTTGCCGCCTTGATCTGCCCGCGCTTGCCGGGCAGCTCGGGCAGGCCGGTGACCCACCTGCCTGCGTGCGGGGTGCCGTAGTGCCTGGTCCAGGCGCCGGCGTCGGCCAGCCTGAAGTCCGGCCCGAGATCGACGATCTTGACCTGCTCCGGCAGGCTCGCGGCCAGCGCTGCCGACTGGCCGGCCGGCAGCGCGGCGAACACCAGGTCGCAGTCGGCCAGGCTGGTGGTGCCGTGCGGCTGCAGCTCGGTGGCCGCCAGGGCCGGCAGGCCAGCCAGGTTCTGGTGCAGGTCGGCCACCGTCTGGCCGGCGCTGCTGTCGGCGGTGACCGGCCCGAGCTCGATTTCCGGATGGCCCGCAAGCAGCCTGAGCAGCTCGCCGCCTGCATAGCCGCTGGCGCCAGCCACCGCCACCCGCGCACCCATCGGGTTCTCCTGTCGTTCCGACTTCTGAATGATTATGCATTGATACGACTTTTTATGCAATCTCGATCTTGGCCGGGCCGGGAACAGCCGGTCGGCAACGACCTGATACCGGTGTGCCGGATGCGCTGTGCGCAACCGTGCGGAAACCGGCATGATGTGGCCGGAAGGGAGACGGCCCATGGCCCGACGGCTGGCTGGTCCGGTGCGGCGCAGGCACCTCGCCACCTGCGGGCTGGCCGTCATGTCACTGACCGTCGCGATCGCGGCAGCCGGCTGCGGCGGCAACGGCAGCACGGCCACGGCCAGCTCGGTGGTGCACTGCGGCACGACCGAGTCGGCGGCGAACGTGCCGGTCAGCATCGACGTGGTGCACGGCAAGGTCGCCTGCAGCGAGGCGCTGACGATCGAGCGCGCCTACGCCGAGGCGATCAGGAAAGGCGAGGCGCCAGGGAACGGCGGCGGCGGGCCGGTCACCGTCACCGGCTGGATCTGCCAGGGCTATAACGCGCCGCAGGTGGTGAAGACCGGCAAGGCATCCAAGTGCACCAAGTCCGGTGCCGAGATCCTGGCCATCATCAAGCTGTCCAAGTCCAGCTAGCGAACAATCAACAGTTAAGATCGTGCACCGTTTTGGGGGGGACGATCTTAACTGCTGTTGGAGCCGTCGCGGAGCACGGCACCGGTGCGCCTGGCCGCCTCGGCGACCGCGGCATCGCGGGCCGCCGTGGTTTCGTCCGCGGTCAGCGTCCGGTCGTCGGCGCGGAATCGCAGCGTGTAGGCCAGCGACTTGCGCCCCTCGCCCACCTGGTCGCCGGTGTAGACGTCGAACAGGCTCACCGACTCCAGCGCGATGTCGGCGACCCCGGCCGCCCCGGCGGTGAGCGCGGTCTCGACCTCGCTGGCCGGCACCGCGCGCGCGACCACCAGCGCGACATCCTGGGTGGCGACGGGGAACGCGGAGATGGCCGGGGCCTGCACCGGGCCGAGCGAGCCCGCCGCGGTCTCGATCACCGACATGTCCAGTTCCATCGCGCAGGTCCTGGCCGGCAGGCCGAACGCGGAGATTACCCGCGGGTGCAGCTCGCCGGCGTGCCCGGCCAGCCGCGGCCGGCCGGCCTCCGCCGTGACGTACACGGCCGCGCACCGGCCGGGGTGCCACGGCTCATGCTGGTCAGCGCCGACCTCGAACGGCACGCGGCTGACCCGCAGCACGGTCCTCGCTGCCTCGATGGCGTCCTGCCAGCCCGCCTGGCGGCCCTGGCCCCACCAGCCGGCCAGGTCACGGTCGCCGGCCAGCACCGCGGCCACCCGCAGCGGCTGGTCGGGCAAGGCGGCAGCCAGCTCGGCCAGCTCGGCGGCGGTCGGGCCGCGGTCGACCGGCAGGATCGGCGCGGTCCTCGCGCCCTGCGGGCCGAGCCGGAACACCGTGCCGAGCTCGAACAGCGCGACGTCGGCGAACCCGCGGCCCAGGTTGCGCGACAGCACCCTGAGCAGGCCGGGCAGCAGCGTCGTGCGCATCAGCGGCTCGTCGTCGCTGAGCGGGTTCGCCACCGTCACCGCCCTGCGGCGGGCGTCGTCGGCGGCGAGCTGCAGCCGGTCGAAGTCAGCCGCGGCGCTGAACGGCGAACTGATCACCTCGACGTAGCCGGCGTCGGCCAGTGACCGGCCGGCGGACCTGCGCAGCCGCTGCCGGCCGGTCAGCCCGCGGCCGGCTGCCGCGCGCGCCGCGCGGACCGGGACCTTCTCGTATCCCTCGAGCCTGATGACCTCTTCGGCCAGGTCGGCCGGATCGGTCAGGTCGGTGCGCCACGACGGCGGGGTCACGGTCAGCATGGTGGCCGACGTGTCGTGCCGGTGGTGCTCGTGCCTGGCCTGGTGACCGTCGGCGTCCTGGCCGGCCGTCGACTCCGCGATCGTGCAGCCGACCTGCCCGAGCCGCAGCCTGACCGTGTCAAGCCCGTAGCCGGTCCCGGCCACCCGGTCCGGGTAGTCGGCCTCCATCGTGATGGTGATCTGCGGCATCGGCGCGAAGGCGTGCGTGCAGCCGGGCAGCACCATGCCGCCGCCAAGCTCGGCCAGCAGCACCGCGGCCCGCTGCGACGCACGCAGCTGCAGGTCGGGGTCGACGCCGCGCTCGAACCTCGCGGACGCCTCGCTGAACAGCCGGTGCCGCCGGCTCATCCTCGCCGTGCCCCTGGCGGAGAAGTGCGCGGCCTCGATCACCAGGTCGCGTGACGATTCGGACACCTCGGTGGCCAGCCCGCCCATCGTGCCGGCCAGCGAGATCGGCCCGGACGAGTCGGTGATCAGGATGTCCTCCGGGTCGAGCGTGCGCAGCACGTGGTCCAGGGTCTCCAGCTGCTCCCCGGGCCTTGCCCGCCGCACCACGATCGGGCCGGACAGCCGGTCCCGGTCGAACGCGTGCATGGGCTGGCCGAGCTCGAGCATCAGGTAGTTGGTCACGTCGACGGCGAGCGACACGCAGCGCTGGCCGGACCTGGCCAGCCTGACCCGCATCGGCAGCGGTGTCGCGGCAGCAGGGTCGACGCCGTGCACCTCGCGCAGCACGAACCGGTCGCAGCCTGACGGGTCCTCGATGCTGGCCGGGTAGCTGTCGGCGGACACCTCGCCGACATCAGCGGTGATGCCCGCGTCCGCCGGGTCGGTGTACGGCACGCCGTAGGCGATCGCCAGTTCCCTGGCGATGCCGCGTACCGACATCGCGAAGCCCTTGTCCGGGGTCACGTTCACGTCAAGCACGTGATCGCGCAGCCCGGCGTACTCGACGAAGTCGGCACCGAGCGGGGCGTCGGCGGCCAGCACCAGGATGCCGGAGTGATCATCGCCGATGGCCAGTTCGGCTGCCGAGCAGATCATGCCCTCCGACACCTTGCCGTAGGTCTTCCTGGCGCCGATCTCGAAGCCGCCGGGCAGCACCGCCCCTGGCAGCGCCAGCGGCACCCTGGCCCCCGCGGTGAAGTTCGTCGCGCCGCAGATCACGTGCCGGTCGACGCCGTCGCCGGTCGACACCTGGCAGTACCTGACCGGCTTGCGGAACTCGGTCAGCTCCGCCACCTCGAGCACCTCGGCGATCAGCACGCCGCTGATGTCGTGGCCGACCGGCTCGACCGATTCGATCTCCAGCCCGCACGCGGTCAGCCGCCGCGCGACCTCCTGCACGTCTGCCGCAGCCGCGCCGATCGCGGCGTACTCGGCCAGCCAGGACAGCGGAACCCGCATCACGCCTCCACTCCGAATGCCCGGCTGAACCGAACGTCGCCTTCGAGGGTGTCCCTGATGTCGGTGACCCCGTGCCTGATCATCAGCGACCGCTCGATGCCGAGCCCGAACGCGAATCCGCTGTACCTGTCGGGGTCGATGCCGCAGGCGACCAGCACCCGCGGGTTGACCATGCCGCAGCCGGCGATCTCGATCCAGCCCTGCGACCTGCACACCCGGCAGGGCGCGCCGCCCGGCCTGGTGGACGCGCCGCGGCAGACATGGCACTCCATCGACACGTCGGCCGACGGCTCGGTGAACGGGAAGAAGTCCGGCCTGAGCCTGGTCCGCAGCCCTTCCCCGAACATCGCCTCGACGAACGCGCTGATCGCGCCGCGCAGATCGGCCATGGTCAGGCCCTCGTCCACCGCCAGGCACTCGATCTGGTGGAAGACCGGGCTGTGCGTGGCGTCAAGCGCGTCGCTCCGGTAGCACTTGCCAGGGCTGACCACATACAGCGGCAGCGGCCTGGTCAGCATCGCCCTGATCTGCACCGGCGAGGTGTGCGTCCGCAGCACCACGCCGGACCGCTCCGCGGGCTTCGGCCCGGCCACGAAGAACGTGTCCTGCATCTCCCGGGCCGGGTGATCTGGCGGGAAATTGAGCGCGTCGAAGTTGTACCACTCGGCCTCGACCTCGGGGCCCTCCGCGACCTCGTATCCCATCCCGACGAACACGTCAACCAAACGATCGGCAATGCTGGAAACGGGGTGCCGCGCGCCGGCCGGCGTCCGGTCCCAGGGCAGCGTCACGTCGACGGTCTCCTCGACCAGCACCCGGCTGTCTCGCTCAGCCGCCAGCTCTTCCTGACGGCTGGCCAGCGCTGCCCTGATCGCCGACCTGGCCGTCCCGACGCGCTTGCCGGCTTCGGCCCTGGCCGCGGGCGGCAGCGCGCCGATCTCCGCGTTCGCCAGCGTGATCGGCGCCCGGTCACCGGCGTGCGCCAGCCTGGCTGCCTTCAGCTCGTCCAGGTCGGCGGCGGCGGCAATGGCGGCGAGCGCGTCCGCCCGCATGCGGTCCACCGCGGCCGGCGCGAGCGCAGCGACCTCCACCGGGTCATAAGCCTTATTCGGTGCGGACATGAGTTTGTCATCCTTAGGTCAGGCGGATCGATCCCCGCGCGGCGTGGCGGCTGCGAGGGCCCGCTGGATCCCGGGGTTACGGCAGGCGGAGCGCTGGGGTGACCCCCGCTCACACCTCCCGACGGCTAACCGAATTCGGGCGTGCCAGCGGGCATGGTAAATCGGAATTCGGCTCCCCCGCCCGGAGCCTGCCGCACCTCGATGGTGCCGCCGTGCGCCTCAACCAGGCCCTTCACGATGAACAGCCCGAGGCCGGCGCCGCCGCGTCGCTTTGCCCGCCAGAACTGCCGGAAGACCCGCGGGGCCAGCTCGGGCGCAACGCCAGGACCCTGGTCGCGGACCGACACGGCCACGCCAGGAGCGCCAGCCACGGCCGTCGGCTCCACCACAGTGGTTACCGTACCAGCACCGTGCCTGACCGCGTTCTCGGTCAGGTTCGCCAGGATCTGCTCGACCTTGTCGGCGTCCAGCCAGGTTTCCGGCAGCTCGCCGTGCACCTGCACGCGGAACTTGCCTTCGTCGTCACCCGCCGCGACCCGGCCCGCGATGATCTTCCTGGCGATCGCCGGGATGTCGGCGAGCTGGCGGTGCACCTCGATCCTGCCCGACTCGATCCTGGACACGTCGAGCAGCTCGGTGATCAGCCTGGTGACCCGGTCGGCGTCGGCGTTCACCGTCTCCAGCATGACCCGCTTCTGGTCATCGGTGAACCTGGGCCACTTCGCCAGCAGTGTCGCGGTGAAGCCCTTGACGCTGGTCAGCGGCGAGCGCAGCTCGTGCGCCACGGTCGACACCAGGTCGGCGCGGCTGCGCTCGAGCCTGGCCCGTTGCTGGGCGCTGCGCAGGGTGATCGCGATCCGCCTGACCGCGCCGGGGCTGGCGGCCGACCGCGGTCCCTGGCTTTCGGCGCAGTCCCGCGGGTCGCGCACGTACCCGACCGAGACCAGCAGCTCGGTGCCGTCTGGCAGGTAAAGCGAGCGCTCCGGGTGCCTCGTCCTGGTGGACAGCCCCTGGTACGGCTGCGCCAGCGTCCACCAGCACCGGCCGTCGGAGTCCCGCAGCGGCAGCGCCTGCCGCAGTTCGCAGCCGATGGCCCGGCCCGGCGTGATGCCGGTCAGCCTGGCAGCGGCCCGGTTGAAGACGGTGATCACTCCGGACTGGTCCGCGATGACCAGCCCGTCCGGAATATCGTCGGCCAGGAACAGGCCGACCGGCTCAGCTACCCCGGCATGGCCCGTGTCAGCCGTGCCGACCAGCGCGGACGACCCTGCCGCGGCGCCCGCGATGGGCACGCTGGCCGCATGGCCGACCGCTCTGCCGTCCACCTGAGCGCCGCCTCCGAGGACACCGCCGCCCCCGGCATGACCAGGTAGCCAGCCCGCGGCTCGGGGGGGTATCCGCCGGCTAGCCCTGTCGCGCCACTGACCACTCGCCGATAGCCCATCTGGGCCGGCTCCGGATGACGCAACGTGATCAGACTCTAGCGCCTCTGCTCCGCAACCAGGCACCCCCAGGTATGCCGGGAGCGCGGAGAGTTACCGGAATTTTGCCCCGCGGATGTGATCTATCCCCCGGACGATCGCTGGCTAGCCGCCGAGGCGTACAGGCAGACCGCGGCGGCCGCCGCCAGGTTCAGGCTTTCCGCCTGCCCGTAGATCGGCACGGCGAGCGCCTCGTCGGCGAGCTCAAGCAGCTCAGCGGGCAGCCCCCAGGCCTCATTGCCGAACAGCCAGGCTGTCGGCCCGGCCAGCTCGCCGGCCCGCGCGGCGGCATCC
>JASHQL010000414.1 GCA_030039155.1 Streptosporangiaceae bacterium
GACGACGCCCGCGGCGCTGACGACGCCCGCGGCGCTGAGGACGCCCGCGCGGCGCCGCTTGCGGTGCGGCCTGGCCCGGTCATCCGGCCGATCCCGATCGCTCGCGCAGTGCCGCGACGATCTTCGGGCCGACCGCCGTGACGTCGCCTGCGCCCATCGTCATGACCAGGTCACCTGGCTTGGCCAGCCCGGCTACCAGGCCCGGCAGCTGATCGGCGTCCGGCACGAACTGGGCACGGCCGCCCGGCACCGCGCGGCTGATCAGCTCGCCGGTCACGCCAGGCTCCGGGTCCTCGCGCGCGGCGTAGACATCAAGCACGATCGCCTCGTCGGCCAGGCCGAGCGCCGCGCCGAACTCGGCGGCGAAGATCCTGGTCCGGCTGAACAGGTGCGGCTGGAAGATCGCGATGACCCGGCCGCCGGCTGCCACGTCCCTGGCCGCGGTCAGGTCGGCGGCGACCTCGGTCGGGTGATGCCCGTAGCTGTCGATCACCTGCACGCCGTCCGCCTCCCCGGTCAGCTCCATCCGGCGCTTCGCGCCGCGGTAGCTCGCCAGCCCGGCCGCAGCGACCGCGGGCGGCACGCCCAGTTCCACGGCGAGCGCCAGCGCCGCGGTGGCGTTCAGCGCGTAATGCCTGCCTGGCACGGCGATCTCGAGCCGGACTGGCCCGGCGTCGTGCAGCGCGGTGCCCGGCCCGCCGGTCACCGTCAGCCTGGTGCGCAGGCCAGCCTGCAGCACGTCCGACATCCGGTAGTCGGCTCCCGGTGCGCCGCCATAGGTCAGCACGCGGACCCCGGCGGCGGCCTGGCCGGCTGCCAGGCCGGCCGCCAGCGCGCTGGCACCGGCATCGTCGGCGCAGGCGACCAGCAGCCCACCGGGCGGCAGCCGGGCGGCGAACGCCGCGAACGCCCGCTCGATCTCCGCCAGGCTGCCGTAGTTGTCCAGGTGATCGGCCTCGATGCTGGTGATGATCTCGGCCGCGGGCGACAGGTTCAGGAACGACCCGTCGCTTTCATCGGCCTCGACCACGAAACTGTGGCCGGCGCCGTCCGCCGCGCCCTTGCCGGTCTCGGCCAGCACGCCGCCGATCACGTACGACGGGTCGGCGCCAGCCAGCCGGAGCACCGTCGTGATCATCGAGGTGGTGGTCGTCTTGCCGTGCGTGCCGGCCACCGCGATGCCCTGCTTCCCGGCCATCAGCGAGGCCAGCGCAGCGGACCGGTGCAGCACCCTGAGCCCGCGGTCGCGGGCCTGCACCAGCTCCGGGTTGCCCGGCCGCACGGCGCTGCTCAGCACGACGGTGTCGGCGTCCCCGACATGCGACGCCGCGTGCCCGACCCAGACCGTGGCGCCCGCAGCCCGCAGCTCGTCGAGCACCGGCGAGGCAGCGGCGTCACTGCCGGACACCGGCACGCCCCTGGCCAGCATGATCGCGGCGATGCCGGACATGCCGGCCCCGCCGATGCCGATGAAATGCACCCGGCCGAGCTCGCGCAGCGGCACCGTCGCGGTCGGCGTCACCAGGCTCATGGCCGCCTCCTGTGCCCGGCCACCTCGAGCACCCTGGCGGCCAGCTCGCTGTCGGCCGCCGAGTTCCCGCTCGCGGCCGCCGCCCGCGACATCCGCGCGACCTGCTCGGCATCGAGCAGCACCGGGAGCAGCATGCGCTCGATCCAGTCCGGGCTCAGCTCCGCGTCGGCGACCAGCAGCCCGCCGCCGGCGGTCACGATCGGCAACGCGTTCAGCCGCTGCTCGCCGTTGCCGTGCGGCAGCGGCACGTAGGCCGCCGGCAGGCCGACGGCGGTCATCTCCGCGCAGGTCATCGCGCCGGCCCGGCAGAGGGCGAAGTCGGCGGCCGCATAGCCAAGGTCCATCCGGTCCAGGTACGGCAGCACCACGTAGGGGGTGTCGCCCGGCGGCAACGCGACGTCGGTGTCGGCTTTCGGGCCGACCACGTGCAGCACCTGCACGCCGGCCGAGCGGATGACTGCCGCGGCGCCGAACATCGCCAGGTTCAGCGACCGCGCGCCCTGCGAGCCGCCGGTCACCAGCAGCACCGGCAGGTCGGGCTCGAGCCCGAAGTGCGACCTTGCCTTGTCCGACATGGCGAGCCGGTCGAGCCCGGCGATCTGCTGCCTGATCGGGATGCCGATGTACCGGCCGTGCCTGAGCCTGGTGCCGGGCTGGCCGGTGTAGACCTGCGTGGTCAGCAGCGCGCCGATGCGATTGGCCAGGCCAGGCCGCGGGTTGGCTTCGTGCACCACGATCGGCACGCCGCGGCGCCGCGCGCCAAGGTAGCCGGGGGTGGCCACGTACCCGCCGAAGCCGACAAGCACGTCGGCCCCGGTCCTGGCGAGCACCTCGGTGACCGCGCGGACCGCGCCGGCCAGCCGGCCCGGCACCGTCAGCAGCTGCGGGGTCAGCGACCTGGGCAGCGGCACCGGCGGGATCAGCGCCAGGTCATAGCCCCTGGTCGGGACCAGCCGAGTCTCCAGCCCGCGCTCGGTGCCGAGGCAGGTGATCGCCACGTCAGGGTCGGCCCGGCGCAGCGCATCGGCCAGCGCCAGCGCCGGATAGATATGCCCGCCGGTGCCGCCGCCGGCGATGACAACGCTCACCGCCATCGGTTGCTCACCTTCCTGTCGCCGCCCGGCCAGGCCAGGCTAGCGCCGCGGCCGGGCTTGGCGAGGGCTTGGCCCACGTCAGGCCGGGCTGCGGCAGCACTCAGTCCTGCCGCCTTGCCATCCCCAGCCAGGACGTGACCCTGCGCAGCCCGCCTGGCCTGGCGGCGAGCGCGGCCTGCGCGCCAGGCTCGCGCCTGGCCAGCGCCATCAGCACGCCCATGCACGCGAGCGTGACCAGCAGCGAGGACACCCCGGCTGACACCAGCGGCAACGGCACGCCGGTGATCGGCAGCATGCCGAGCACCGCGCCGATGTTGACCAGCGCCTGCACCGCGATCCAGATCGTGATCGCGCCGGCCGCAAGCCTGGCGAAGGTGTCGGTTGACCGCAGTGCCACCCGGAAGCCGGCGTAGGCAAGCACGCCGTACAGCAGGACCACGGTGAGCGTGCCGATCAGGCCGAGTTCCTCGCCGAGGATCGCGAAGATCCAGTCGGTGGTGGCGTTCGGCACCCAGCCCCACTTGCCGCTCAGACCGGTCAGCCCGGCACCGAGCCAGCCGCCGGAGCCGAGCGCGTACTTGCCCTGGGTGAGCTGGAAGCACGCCTGGTTCGCGCAGGCCGGCCCGCTGGCCAGGAAGCTGGTGAGCCGTTCCCTTGCGTAGGGCAGCGCGGTGGCCAGCACCAGCAGCACGAACGTCATCAGGCCGATCATGCCGGCCAGCAGCCGGCCGGGCGTGCCGATGATCCACAGCAGCGCCAGGAAGATCACCAGCAGGATGAACGTGGTGCCGATGTCCTTGCCGAGCATCACCAGCAGGCAGATGGTGGCGGCGCCTGGCAGCAGCGGGATCAGCAGCTGCCGCGCGTCGGTGAGCTGCCGCAGCTGCTCCTTGCGGGCCAGCAGGTCGGCGCCCCACAGCACCAGGCCGAGTTTGGCGAACTCCGACGGCTGCAGGGTGAGGCCGCCGATGGACATCCAGCGCCGCGCGCCATCCACGGTCACCCCGATGCCCGGTATCTGGACCAGCACCAGGCCGATTGCGCAGATGATCAGCAACGGATAGGCGATCGACCTGAGCAGCCGCGGGTTGGCGCGTGCCGCGATCCACATCAGCAGCAGGCCGCCGAACGCGCCGATCAGCTGCTTCTGGAAGTCCGCGTACGGGTGCGTGCCGCCGCCGTACAGGTCCGCGGCCGACGTGGTGGACTGCACCATGAACAAGCCGATGGCCAGCAGCAGCAGCGTGCAGCCGAGGATCAGGTAGTACGAGGTCAGCGGCTTGTCCAGGAGCGCGAGCAGGCGCCGCGGGCCGGATGCTGACGGCCCGGCCGCGACCGCGCCGTCAGCCAGCCCAGCCTCGGCGTCCTGGTCGGCGGTCCGCCGCTCCGCCGACCTGACCGCCGAGCTCACGAACCCGCCGCGAGCAGCCGGCGCACTGCCTCCTCGAACGCCGTGCCCCTCGCCGGGTAGTCGCGGAACATGTCGAACGACTGCGCGGCGGGTGCCAGGAGGACGGTGTCACCGGGCCTGGCCAGCCTGGCCGCCGCCGCTACCACCAGATCCATGACTCCAGTGTCGGTGCTGGTCACCGTCACGACCGGCACATCCGGCGCGTGTCGCGCCAGCGCGCTGCCGAACTTGGCGCGGTCCGCGCCGAGCAGCACGACCGCGCGCAGCCGGCCGGCCGCTGCGCGCACCAGGTCGTCGAGTGCCTGTTCTGTGCCCTGGTAGAGCCCGCCGGCCACCCAGACCACCGACGGATACGAGGCAAGCGAGGCCGCCGCCGCGGCGGCGTTGGACGCCTTGGAGTCGTCCACGTAGCTGATGCCGCCGGCCTGGCCGACCAGGCTGATCCGGTGCGGGTCGGGCTTGAACGCGGCAAGTCCCGCCGCCACCGCGGCGGCGGTCAGCCCGGCCGCCCTGGCCAGCGCGGCCGCGGCCAGCGCGTCCGCCACGTTGTGCGGGGCCG
>JASHQL010000415.1 GCA_030039155.1 Streptosporangiaceae bacterium
CAGATGATCAAGTCCGGCAGCCGCTGCCTGACCGTCGCCGGCGCTGCCACGGCGGCGGGCAGCAAGGTCACGCTGGCCGGCTGCCGGGGCACCGCGGGCCAGATCTGGCACCTGGCAGGCGGGCCGATCGGCGGTCAGCTGGTCAATCCGCATGCGGGCCTGTGCCTGTCGGTACCGGCCGACCGGAGCGCGCTAGGTACCAGGCTCGCCCTCGGCTACTGCGTCACCGCCGATCCCGGCACCAGCTGGCGGATCAGCTAGCAAGCACGGGTCGGCCAGGTCACCGCCGGTCGCTGCATAAGCTGGCAGAACGGCCGGGACGGGGGCAAATGTTTCGCTTCCGTGGTGCGGGTAGCCGTGCTTGGCAACCCGGACGGAAGGAGCGGCAGGTGCTTGCTGCCCTCGTGCTGGCCGGCGTCATGGCGGCGCCGGCCGGCACCGCCGTGCTGCTGGTCAGCGGCCGGCCGCCGGGCCGCAACACCGGACCCTGGCCGACCACCCGCAGGTTCCTGCTCGCGCTGGCCGGCACCCTGGTGCTGGCGGCGGTCGTCGCCGCGGCCATCCGGCTGCTCGGCGTGACCGAGCACAACACGATCGCCGCCGCCGCCGGGCTGATCTTCGCCAGCCTGGTCTGGCTGCCGCTGACCAGGCGGTGGAACGCGCGGGCGCACCTGTGCTGGTCCACCAGCATCTTCCTGTTCGTGGTGTACCTGGCCTACGTGCTCGACTGGACCTTCGTCAGCCATCTCGGCGTGGCCGGGACGATCGGCGGCCTGCTGCTCTGGCTGTTCGAGGTGTTCGCCGCGATGCTGGCCTGCGCGTACCTGTGGGAGATTTGCGACGCGATCGGCTCCGAGCGGTGGCGGCGGCGGGTGAGCATGGCCGGCCGGCCGCAGCCGGTCCCGGTGACCGCGTCGCACTACCCGTTCGTCAGCCTGCATGTGCCCGCGCACAACGAGCCGCCGGACATGGTGCTGAACACGCTGCGGTCGCTGCTGGCCATCGACTACCCGCGGTACGAGGTCGTCGTGATCGACGACAACACCGAAGACGAGGCGCTGTGGCAGCCGGTCAGGGACTGGTGCGCCAGGCACAAGGCCAAGTTCGCGCACCTGCAGGACTGGCCAGGCTACAAGTCGGGCGCGCTGAACTACGCGCTGCGCGAGATGACCGACCCGCGCGCCGAGGTGATCGGGATCGTCGATTCCGACTACCAGGTGGACGCCGGCTTCCTGCGCCGCTGCGCGCCGCTGTTCGCCGACAGCTGGGTCGGCTTCGTGCAGAGCCCGCAGGACTACCGCGGCTGGACCAGGGCCAGGTACTACCGGCGGCTGTACCGCTCGTACCAGTACTTCTTCTCGGTCTCCCAGCCCTCGCGGAACGAGCGCGATGGCGCCATCTTCGCCGGCACGATGGGCCTGATCAGGCGGGTCGCGCTGGAGCAGCTCGGCGGCTGGGACGAGTGGTGCATCACCGAGGACGCCGAGCTGTCGCTGCGGCTGCTGCGGGCCGGCTGGTCCGGGCTGCACGTGGACGAGTCGTTCGGCAAGGGGATCATGCCGCTGACCTTCGAGGCGCTCAAGGGCCAGCGGTACCGCTGGTGCTTCGGCGGCATCCAGATCCTGCGGATGCACTGGCGCTCGCTGCTGCCGGGCAGGCAGACCAAGCAGAACCGGATGAGCACCGGCCAGCGCTGGGCCTACCTGTCCGGCGCCGTGCAGTGGTACGGCGACCTGCTCGGCCTGGTGTTCCTGCTGTTCCTGCTGGTCGGCTCGGTCAATCTGGCCACCGGCGGCGGCGCGCTGTTCAGGAAGCTCAGCGCGTTCCTGGTCGCCACCGTGCCCGTGCTGATCATTCTCGGCCTGGTCCGCGCGATGGCGCTGCTGCGCCGCGGCACCGGCGCGAGCTGGCGGGAGGCGATCGGCGCGTTCTTCATCTGGCAGTCGACCTCGCTGGTGGTGGCGCGTGCCTCGGTGCTGGCGCTGTTCGCCAAGAAGGCTGCGTTCCTGCGCACGCCGAAGACCACCGAGCAGGCCAGGTGGTGGGAGGCCCTGCGGGCGAACTGGGCAGAGTCGTTCCTCGCACTGCTCGGCCTGCTCGGCATGGCCGCGGCGCTGACCAGGTACCAGACGCTCGCCGGGCCGCTGCTTGCCGCGCTGCTGCTGGTGCCGACGCTCGGCATGCTGGCCGCGCCGGTCAACAGCTGGGCAGCCCAGCGCGCCGCGCTGCCCGCCGACCTGCGCGAGGTGCGCAGGACCGAGTGGCAGCGCAGCCGGAGCAGGCGGGCGTTCGTGCGCGGCGCGGCACTCGGCGGCGTGCTCGGCGTGCTCGGGGTCGTCGGCGCGGCGGCGGTGCTGCTGCTGGTGCCGAGCCCGGACAAGTTCAGCACCCCGCAGCTGGTGCCGCCAGCGCACAGCACCAGGACCGGCAGCCCGGCGCCGCGCCATCCGCGGCACGCCACCAGCTCGGTCACCCCGTCGGTGTCGCCGAGCCCGGCGCCGGACAGCTCGACGCCGTCGCCGAGCCCGTCATCGTCATCGCCGTCGCCGTCGTCCGACCCCGATCCGGGCGCGTCGTCGTAGCCGCCGTGCGCCACCCCAGCGCCGCGATCATGGTGTTTCGTGGTCCTGCTCCGCGGCCGGCAGCGCCGGGTAGTCGGCCGGATACAGCCCCGCCACGAACCCGTACACCGAGTCACCGCCGCGCGGCAGCTGCATGAACGCGTTGCTGAGGTCGAAGACCCGCTGCCAGAACTCCGCGGCCTGCGCGCGCGGGATCCTGGCGTGCCTGATGATCGCCCGCAGGTCGTCGGCCCGGTGCGCGGCTACCGACTCCGCAGCCGCGACGGCCAGGTCGTTGGTGATCATCTCGACCTGCTCTGGCCGGATGACGCCGACATAGAAGATGCGTGCCGTCCTGCCGTAGAAGCGCTCGTCGATCGCCCGCACCTTCCTGGTGCGCACCACCTTCAGCAGCCCGGCGTCCTCGAGCACGGCCACGTGGTAGGCCACCGTGCTCTTCGGCCTGCCCGCCGCGGCGGCCAGCTCGCCGACGGTGGCCGCCCGCTCGTGCACCAGCTCAAGGATGAGCTTGCGCAGCGGCTCGGCCATCGCGCGAAGCTCCTGGTCGGAGGCCACGACCCGGAGATCCTCGAGGTCGTAGTCCGGCACCTGAGTATTGCTCGACATTTTTGGATCGTTCCGCTAGGTTCGAGTAATCGAGATGCCCCGATCATAGCCGCCGGCCGCGGCCATGCGCGCAGCCGGAACGGAAGGACCGCAGCCATGGACATCATCCTGATCCCCGGCCTCTGGCTCGACGGCTCGTCCTGGGACAAGGTCGTGCCGCTGCTCGAGCGGGCCGGGCACCGCGCGCACCCGCTCACCCTGCCCGGCATGGAGTCGAAGGACGCGGACCGCTCAGTGATCTCGGTGACCGATCACCTGAGTGCGGTCGTCGCCGCGATCGACTCGGCCGGCCAGGGCGGCGGCAAGGTCGCGCTCGTCGGCCACTCGGCGGGCTGCGCGATTGCCTACGCCGCGGTGGACGCGCGGCCTGACCGGGTCGCCCAGGTGCTGTACGTCGGCGGATTCCCCGGCGCGGACGGCGACCCGCTCGCGCCGGGCTTCCCGGCCGAGCACGGCGAGGTGCCGCTGCCGCCGTGGACCGAGTTCGACGAGGCCGACCTGCGCGACCTGGACGAGGCGGCGCTTGCCAGGTTCCGTGCCCGCGCGATCCCGTCGCCCGAGCACGTCACCAGGGACCCGCTGCCGCTGTCGGCGGGCCAGCGGCGCTATGCCGTGCCCGCGACCGCGATCTGCCCCGAGTACGACAGCAAGCAGCTGCAGGAGTGGATCTCGGCCGGCGAGCTGCCGGAGCTCAGCAAGCTGCAGCACCTGACGCTCGTCGACGTGCCGACCGGCCACTGGCCGCAGTTCACCAGGCCGGCCGAGCTGGCAGCCGCCATCATCGAGAGCATCGCGCCCTGACGAGCACGTGGGGAAGTTTGCCGTCGCCAGAGCGACGGCAAACTTCCCCACGTGGCCGAGCGGGCGCGCTACAGCTTCATCAGGCCGACCGCATTGCCCGCCGGGTCGGTGAAGAACGCGATCCGCGGGCCGTCCGGCACGTCCACCGGCGGCATCGCCGTCTGGCCGCCGAGCTCGCCGATCCTGGCCAGCGCAGCGTCCACGTCAGCAACCGCGATGTAGAAGGTCGCGTGCGCGCCGCCGGTCGGGTGCGGCCCGACGCCGCCAGGGATGCCGCCTTCGGCAGCCGCCACGATGCCGTAGCTGGCCTCGTTCCCGGCGTCGATCTGCCAGTCGAACGCGCGCGAGTAGAAGCTCTGCAGCGCGCCCGCATCGGGCCCGGTGATCTCGAACCAGCCAACTGGATTCGCCATGCCTGCC
>JASHQL010000416.1 GCA_030039155.1 Streptosporangiaceae bacterium
AGCGGCCGGGCCGCCAAGGCCGCGACGCCGGCGGTTGCATGACCACCCGCACGGGCACGTGGTCGGCCAGCCGGACGCGGAGACGGTCGTGCTGGCGGCCTTGCCGGCCGGCCGGGTGGCGGAGGCCGACGCCGAGCCGGCCACCGGGGGGCCGGCCGCCGAGCCGCCCAGGTCCAGGACCATGCCGTTCAGCGTGCCCTGGCTGCAGCGCCAGGAAGCACGCGAGCCGCGCGAGCCGCTGCCGCCAAGCCGCCGCCGCACCCTGGTCAGCCGTGCCGTCCTGCTGGTCATCCTGATCGGCCAGGCACTGCTCACGCTGCGCATGCACAACACCGCGTTCGAGGACGAGGCGCTGTACCTGTACTCGGGGCACATGGAGATCGGGCACCTGCTGCACGGCTCGGCGCTGCAGGGCAGCTACTCCTCCTACTTCTCCGGCGCGCCGGTGCTGTATCCGGTGCTCGCCGCGGCCGCCGACGATGTCGGCGGGCTGGCCGCCGCGCGTACCCTCAGCCTGCTCGAGATGCTCGCGGTGACCGCGCTGCTGTACTCGATGACCAGGCAGTTGTTCAACGAGCGGGTGGCGCTGTGCGCGGCTGCCCTGTTCTCGGTCACCGAGGCAACGCTGTTCCTCGGGCACCTGGCCACCTACGACGCCTCTTCGCTGTGCCTGCTCGCGGTGGCGGCCTGGATCGTGGTCAGGACCGCCAGCTCACGCTGGCCCTGGTACCTGATCGCGGTGCCGGTCGCGGTGCTCGCGGTCGGCACGAAATACGCCGCGCTGCTGTTCGTGCCGACGATCGCGGTGCTCGCCGGGCTGGCAGCCGTTCCCTATCAAGGGCGCAAGGCGCTGCTGCGGCCGGTCGCGTTCGCGCTTGCAACCGCGGCCGCCCTGGCCGCCGTGCTCAAGCTGGCCGGCCCGACCTACGTGCAGGCCATCGAGGGCACCACGACGGCGAGGCCGCATGGCAGCACGCCGCTGTGGCCGATGCTGCGGGACAGCCTGCTGTGGGGCGGCCTGCCGTTCGCGCTGGCGCTGCTCGGCGTGGTGGCGTTCACCTGGCGGGAGCGGACCGAGCCTGGCGAGCAGATCGCGCCGCCGGGCGGCAGGTACCGCAGGCTCTGCCTCGGGCTGCTGCTCGCCGGCACCGCGCTGCTCGCGCCGGCCTACCAGATTCACCTGCACACCGAGGTCTCGCTGCAGAAGCACGTCGGGTTCGGGCTGTTCTTCGCCGCGCCGATGGCCGGGCTCGGGCTGGCCAGGTTCGTCGGCGACCACTTCCGCCGGGCGCAGCTCGGCGTGATGGTCTGGGGGGTCGTGCTGGCCATGGGCATGGTGCAGGCGGCTCAGCTCTACGACGGCTGGCCGAACTCCACGACCTTCGTGCACCAGCTGTCGCTGCAGCTCAGGCCGGGTGCGCACTACCTGGTCGAGGTACCTGAGGTGCCGATCTACTACCTGCTCGGCAACCCGGACGCGCAGCCTGACCAGTTCACCTCGACCTACACCATCACCTATTACGGCCCGCACGGCCAGGTGCTGACCGGCACCCAAGGGTTCGTCGCCGCGGTGCGCGCGCAGTATTTCAGGGTGATCGCCTACGACGACTCGGTCACCCCAGGCGTCGACCACGCGCTGGCCAGGGTGCTCGAGTCCGACCCGCACTACCGGCTGGCCGCCGCGGTGCCGCAGCGCGACGGCGCGGGCCCGTCGACCTACTACATCTGGGTCAGGACCTAGTTGTCGGTGATCATGGCGGCGGCGACGGTACCGCCGGTCGCCTCGTCGATCAGGATCAGCCCGCCGGTCATCCGGTTCCGCTGATACGAGTCGCAGAACACCGGCTGGGTCAGCCGCAGCGTGACCCTGCCGATCTCGTTCAGGGTGAGCTGGGTCGCCGAGTCGTCGCGGTGCAGCGTGTTCACGTCGAGCCGGTACTGCAGGTCGCGCACGATGGCCTTGACGGTCCTGGTGGTGTGCTTGACGATCAGCCGGCTCTGCGGCGTCAGTGCCCTGCCGTCGGTCATCCAGCACACCATCGCCTCGATGTCCTGCGAGACGGCCGGCTGGTTGTGCGGGCGGCAGAACATGTCGCCCCTGGACACGTCGATGTCGTCACTGATCAGCAGCGTCACCGACATCGGCGGGAACGCCTCTGGCACCGGGCCGTTGGCGGTGTCGATCCGCTTCACGGTGGTGGTCAGGCCGGACGGCAGGTGCATCAGCTCGTCGCCTGGCTTGAGCACGCCGCCCGCCACTTGCCCCGCGTAGCCGCGGTAGTCGTGCAGCGCCGGGTCGGTGGCCTGGTGCGGCCTGATCACGTACTGCACGGGGAACCGCACGTCGATGAGGTTGCGGTCGGAGGCGATGTGCAGGTGCTCCAGGTGGTGCAGCAGCGACGGCCCGTCGTACCAGGGCATGTTGTGCGACCGCTGGACCACGTTGTCGCCGTGCAGGGCGGAGATCGGGATGAAGGTGAGGTCGCCGATCTCCAGCTTGGCCGCGAACGCGGTGAACTCCTCAACGATGCGCTCGAACACCTCGGAGCTGTAGTCCACCAGGTCCATCTTGTTCACCGCGAGCACCAGGTGCGGCACCCGCAGCAGGGTGGCAAGGAAGGCGTGCCTGCGGCTCTGCTCGGTCAGCCCGTTCCGCGCGTCCACCAGCACGATGGCCAGGTCGGCGGTGGACGCGCCGGTCACCATGTTCCTGGTGTACTGGATGTGGCCTGGCGTGTCGGCGATGATGAACTTCCGCTTCGGGGTGGCGAAGTAGCGGTAGGCCACGTCGATCGTGATGCCCTGCTCCCGCTCGGCCCGCAGCCCGTCGGTCAGCAGCGCCAGGTTGGTGTAATCCTCGCCGCGCTCCCTGCTGGTCCGCTCGACCGCGGACAGCTGGTCCTCGAAGATCGCTTTCGAGTCGTACAGCAGCCGGCCGATCAGCGTGCTCTTCCCGTCGTCCACCGACCCGGCGGTGGCCAGCCGCAGCATGTCCATGGGCCTGCCGTCGGCCGGCTGACTCGGCTGGGCCTGCATCGACGTCATCAGAAGTAGCCCTCTCGCTTGCGGTCTTCAATCGCGGCCTCGCTGGTCCTGTCGTCCGCCCTGGTCTGGCCGCGCTCGGTGATCCTGGTCGCCGCGATCTCCTCGATCACCTCGGGTACCGTCGTGGCGCACGACTCGACCGCGCCGGTGCAGGTCATGTCGCCCACGGTGCGGTACCTGACCCTGGCCTCGAACACCGGCTCGTCCTCGCCGCGCGGGATGAACTCGTTGTCGGCGAGCAGGATGCCGTCGCGCTCGAACACCTGCCTGGTATGCGCGAAGTAGATCGACGGGATCTCCAGGTTCTCCCTGGCGATGTAGTGCCAGACGTCAAGCTCGGTCCAGTTCGACAGCGGGAACACCCTGATGTGCTCGCCGCGCTGGATCCTGGTGTTGTACACGTTCCACAGCTCGGGCCGCTGGTTCTTCGGGTCCCACTGGCCGAACTCGTCCCTGAACGAGAACACCCGCTCCTTGGCCCGTGCCTTCTCCTCGTCCCGGCGCGCCCCGCCGAACACCGCGTCGAACCTGTGCTCGGTGATCGCGTCGAGCAGCGTGGTGGTCTGCAGCCGGTTCCGGCTCGCCCACCTGCCGGTTTCCTCTGTGACCCGGCCTGCGTCGATGGACTCCTGCACCGAAGCGACGATCAGCCTGGCGCCGGCCTCCGCGGTCCGCCGGTCCCGGTACTCGATCACCTCGGCGAAGTTGTGCCCGGTGTCCACGTGCATGACGGGGAACGGGATCCTGGCCGGCCAGAACGCGCGCTCGGCCAGCGCCAGCATCACGATCGAGTCCTTGCCGCCGGAGAACAGCAGCACCGGCCGCTCGAACTCGGCAGCCACCTCGCGCATGATGTGGATCGACTCGGCCTCGAGGACATCAAGCTGCGACAGCAGGTAATCGGTGCGGGTCGGTGCCATCAGGGGAGCTCCTTGCGGATCAGCTCAAGCAGCCGCGGCGCCAGATCGGCCGGGCTGATCAGGATATCGGGAACGAGGGGATTGGCCTGGTTGTAGCGCAGCGCCGAGCCGTCGATCCTGCTGGCGTGCAGGCCGGCCGCCTGCGCGACCGCGACCGGAGCCGCCGAGTCCCATTCGTACTGCCCGCCGGCGTGCACGTACGCATCGGCGTCGCCGGTGATCACCGCGGCGGCCTTGGCGCCGGCCGAGCCCATCGGGATCAGCACCGAGCCGGTCTGGTCGGCCAGCGCCTTGACGAACTCGGGCGGCCTGGTCCTGGACACGACAATCCGCAGCGGCTGGCTGGGCGCCGCCCTGGGCGGGACCGGGTCTGCGGTGCTCAGCACCTTGCCCTGCGCGGGCAGCGCGACCGCGCCTGCGGCTAGCTCGCCGTCCACCCACAGCGCGATGTGCACGGCCCAGTCGGTCCTGCCAGGCTCGCCGTACTCCCTGGTGCCGTCGAGCGGGTCCACGATCCAGACCCGGTCGGCGACCAGCCTGGCCAGGTTGTCCTTGCCCTCTTCTGACAGCACCGCGTCGTCCGGCCTGAGCCTGGCCAGCTCGGCGCAGATGAACTCGTGCGAGGAGAGGTCGCCGGCCTTGCGGAGGGCGGCGGCATCTGCGTGCTGCTGGCTGCGCAGTGCCAGCAGCCGGTCACCGGCGGCAACTGCCAGGTCGCGGGCCAGCTCGTGATCATGAGCGGAGGTCGGCAACACGGTCACCAGCAGACCCTAGTGGAACTCGTTCTGTGCTGCGGCCAGTCCGCCGGCCACCAGCACCGCGACCGCGTTGGTGCCACGCTCGACCAGGTCGGGCAGTTCCTTGCGCTCGGCGGCGGAGAAGTCGTGCAGCACGTAGTCGGCCGGGTCCATCCGGCCGGGTGGCCTGCCGATGCCGAGCCTGACCCGGTGGTAGTCCTTGCTGCCGAGCGCCGAGGTGATCGAGCGCAGCCCGTTATGCCCGCCGTCCCCGCCGCCGAGCTTGAGCTTGATGCCCCCGAACGGGATGTCCAGATCGTCGTGCAGCACCACGATCCGCTCCGGCGGCACCTTGTAGAACCGGCGCAGCGCGCCGACCGGCCCGCCGGACAGGTTCATGAACGTCATCGGCTTGGCCACGGTGACACCGATGCCGCCGACCGTGCCGGTGAGCACCTCGGCACGCGACCGGTCGCGCTTGAACTTCGCCCCGATCTTCACCGCGATCTCGTCGCACACCATGAAGCCGAAGTTGTGCCTGTTGCCCGCGTACTGGCTGCCGGGATTGCCGAGGCCAACGATCAGCCAGCGATCGTCAGCCAGACTCCGCCTCGCCAGACTCGGCGGCCGACCCGGCCGCGCCCTCGCCGCCGTCCGCGGCAGCGGGCGCCGGCGGCGCCTCGCCG
>JASHQL010000417.1 GCA_030039155.1 Streptosporangiaceae bacterium
GCTACGACGAGACCTGCCCGTCCTCCGACGGCGCGTGCGCCATCGTCATCGGCGACCAGGCGGCGGTGGAGGCCTCTGGCCGGCCTGTCGCGTGGATCCGGGCCACGTCCATGCGCACCGAGCCGACCATGTTCTCCGGCAAGGACAACGTGAACCCGCGGGCCGGGTATGACGCGGCACGAGCGCTGTGGGCTGAGGCAGGGATCACCGACCCGCTCGAGCAGATCGACGTGGCCGAGATCTACGTGCCGTTCTCCTGGTTCGAGCCGATGTGGCTGGAGAACCTGGGCTTTGCCGCGGAAGGCAAGGGCTGGCAGTTCACGGAGGCGGGCGAGACGGAGATCGGCGGGTCGATCCCGGTGAACCCGTCAGGCGGCGTGCTGTGCTCCAACCCGATCGGAGCGTCCGGGCTGCTGCGGTTCGCCGAGTCGGCCATGCAGGTGATGGGAACCGCTGGCGAGCATCAGGTCGTCGGCGCGAAGACTGCGCTCGGGCATGCCTACGGCGGCGGCTCGCAGTACTTCTCCATGTGGGTGGTCGCCGACACCCCGGACTGACCAGGCATGCCGGGACAGGCGGGTCAGCGGTAGCTGACCGGCAGCCGCTTCACCCCGTTCAGCCAGCCCGACCGCAGCCGCTGCGGGTCGCCGGCCTTGCGGATGTCCGGCATCGCGTCGGCGATCGCGTTGAAGATCAGGTCGATCTCCAGCCTGGCCAGGTTGGCGCCAAGGCAGTAGTGCGCGCCACTGCCGCCGAAGCCGAGGTGCGGGTTCGGGCTGCGGGTGATGTCGAACCGCTCTGGGTGGTCGAAGACCTCTTCGTCGAAGTTCGCGGACCGGTAGAACAGCCCGACCCGCTCGCCCTTCTTGATGTGCTGGCCGCCAAGCTCGGTGTCCCTGGTGGCGGTGCGCTGGAACACCGTGACCGGGGTGGCCCAGCGGACGATCTCGTCTACCGCGGTCTCCGGCCTGGTCTGCTTGAACAGCTCCCACTGGTCCGGATGGTCGAGGAAGGCCAGCATGCCGTGCGAGATGGCGTTGCGGGTGGTCTCGTTGCCCGCGACCGACAGCAGGATGACGAAGAAACCGAACTCATCCTCGGTCAGCTCGTCGCCGTCCACCTGCGCGTTCACCAGCTTGGTGACGATGTCATCGCGCGGGCAGGCCCGGCGGTCCGCGGCCATCACCATGCTGTAGCTGAGGATCTCGGTCGCCGCGGTCTCGCCGTCGCCCTGGTACTCAGGGTCGTCGTAGCCGACCATGTCGTTGGACCAGGAGAACAGCTTGTGCCGGTCCTCCTGCGGCACGCCGATCAGCTCGGCGATGGCCTGCAGCGGCAGTTCGCAGGCCACGTCGGTGACGAAGTCACCGGAGCCCTCGGCAATCGCGGTCCTGACGATCTTCGCTGCCCGGTCGGTCAGCACCTCGCGCAGGTTGCCGATCGCCCGCGGGGTGAACCCGCGGGATACGATGCCGCGCAGCTTGGTGTGATGCGGCGGGTCGATGTTCAGCATGATCACCCGCTGCACCTCCACCTGGTCCCTGGTGGTGCCGTTGACGAACCTGATGATCGCGGTGTTCTCGCTGCTTGACCAGGTGTCGCTGTCCCTGGACACGGCCACGATGTCGGTGTGCCTGGTGACCGCCCAGAAGCCCTCGTCACCGAAGCCGATGTCGGTCGGCTGCGGGTTCCACCAGATCGGCGCCGCCCTGCGCAGCTCGGCGAACTCCTCGTTCGGCACCCGGCGCGCGTACAGGTCAGGATCGGTCAGGTCGAGGCCGGGCTTGAGCAGCGATTCTGGCACGGCAGCCTCCGGGTGACTGGAACGTGTTCTAGCCAGATTCAAACATGCTGCTGCCCGGTGGTGAACGGCGGCTTTGCAAGATTTTCAAGAACACGTTCTAGTATGAGGCGGAGCCTGATGGTGAAATGGCAGGCCAGCGGGCCGGCCAGGGGAGGAGCTGCGGTGGGCAGTGCGGTGATCGTCGAGGCGGTCAGGACCCCGATCGGCAGGCGCCGCGGCCTGCTGGCCGGGCTGCACGCCGCCGAGATCCTCGGGGCTGCGCAGACCGCTGTGCTCGACCGCGCGGGCGTTGACCCTGCGACGGTCGAGCAGGTGGCCGGCGGCTGCGTGACCCAGGCCGGCGAGCAGGCCGGGAACGTCACCAGGACCGCCTGGCTGCACGCCGGACTGCCGGTCAGGACCGGCTGCCTGACCCTTGACGCCCAGTGCGGGTCGGCGCAGCAGGCGGTGCACCTGATCGCCGGGCTGATCGCGGCCGGCGCGATCGACGTGGGCATCGGCTGCGGGGTCGAGGCGATGAGCCGGGTCGGGCTCGGCGCCAACATCGGCTCAGGCATCGGCAGCCCCAGGCCGGACTCCTGGACGATCGACATGCCGAACCAGTACCTGGCCGCCGAGCGGATCGCGCAGCGTCGCGGCATCACCAGGGCCGACGTGGACGCCTTCGGGCTGCGCTCGCAGCAGCTGGCAGCCGCGGCCTGGGCGCAGGGCCGGTTCGACCGCGAGGTGGTCCAGGTCAAGGCGCCGGTGCTTGACGATGCCGGGCAGCCAACCGGCGAGACCAGGACGGTCGAGCGGGACCAGGGCCTGCGAGAGACCTCGCTTGCGGCGCTGGCCGCGCTGAAGCCGGTGCTTGACGGCGGCATCCACACTGCAGGCACGTCCTCGCAGATCTCGGACGGCGCGGCCGCGGTACTGCTGGCCGACGAGGCGCGCGCGCGTGCGCTCGGGCTGCGGCCGCGCGCACGGATCCTGGCGCAGTGCCTGATCGGCGACGAGCCGTATTACCACCTGGACGGGCCGGTGGCCGCGACCTCGCGGGTACTCGACCGTGCCGGGATAAGCATCGCGGACATCGACCTGTTCGAGGTGAACGAGGCGTTCGCCTCGGTGGTGCTGTCCTGGCAGGGCGAGCACAGGCCCGACCCGGAGTTGGTCAACGTGAACGGCGGCGCGATCGCGCTTGGCCATCCGGTTGGCAGCACCGGGTCGCGCCTGATCACCACGGCGCTGCACGAGCTCGAGCGCCGCGACGCCAGCACGGCCCTGATCTCGATGTGCGCCGGCGGTGCGATGGCGACCGCCACGATCATCGAGCGGATCTAGCCACTGTCTAGCCCTGGTCGAGCT
The DNA here is from genome assembly GCA_030039155.1 of Streptosporangiaceae bacterium. Lineage (GTDB taxonomy): Bacteria > Actinomycetota > Actinomycetes > Streptosporangiales > Streptosporangiaceae > JOPF074. The sequence continues at coordinate 3,155 of JASHQL010000417.1, forward strand.
CCGGCGCCCACTCCAGGTCGGCGCTGTCGATCCGGCGGAATTCGCCGGTGCCGGTCTTGACTGCTCCGGTCAGCGACCTGATCACCATCTCGTGGCAGACCGCGACCAGCGCGCCATCGCCTGGATTGCTAGCTGTCGCGGCGCGCAGCGCGGTACTGGCCCGCCGCCGGACCGCCGACATCGGCTCCCACGGCCTGCGCTCGCCGACCGGCCACTCGCCGCCGCAGCTGTCGAAGTCGTCCACGTAATCGAGCACCTCCGCGTGCGTGTGCCAGCTGAAGGTGTCGTCGGGCAGCCATTCGTGCAGGTCGAGCGCGATCTCGATGGGCAGGCCGAGCTGGCAGGACACGACGGCGGCGGTCTGCAGCGCACGGGTCATCGGCGAGCAGACCAGCATGGTCGCCGCTACCTCAGCGAGCCGCTCCGCCGCCGCACTCGCCTGCTGCTGGCCGCGGGCGGACAGCGGCGCCAGGTCCGCCATCGAGCCTGGCCACTGCCGCTCACGCACCGGCTGGTAGTCGGCCTCGCCGTGCCTGAGCAGGTAGATCGCCGTCATCGCAGGCCCATGGTCACGGGTGCTGGCTGCTCACCGAGATCACCTCGCCGGTCAGGTACGAGGCGTAGTCGCTGGCCAGGAACACCATCACGTTGGCCACCTCCCAGGGCTGCGCGCCGCGGCCGAACGCCTCCCGCGTCGCCAGTTCGGCGAGCAGTTCCTCGCTCATCACCTTGGCCAGGAACGGGTGCGTGGCCAGGCTCGGCGCTACCGCGTTCACCCTGATGCCGTGCGCGGCCACGTCCATCGCCGCGCAGCGGGTGAGCGCCATCACGCCGGCCTTGGCAGCCGCGTAGTGCGCCTGCTCCTGCTGGGCGCGCCAGCCGAGCACCGAGGCGTTGTTGACCACCGCGCCGCCGCGGCCCTGCGCGACGAGCTGCCGCAGCGCGGCCCTGGTGCAGCGGAACGTGCCGTTCAGCGTGATGTCCAGCACCCTCAGCCACTCCTCGTCGGTCATCTCCAGGATCGACCTGGTGCCGCCGAGGCCGGCATTGTTGATCATCACGTCGATCCTGCCGAAATGGCCGACCGCATCGGCGATGAGCGCGTCGACGTCCTGCTGGCTGGTCACGTCGCACGGCCTGGCCCAGGCCCGGTCGCCGTACTCCGCGCTGAGTTCCTCGCCGAACGCGGCCAGCCTGGCCTGGTGCTGGTCGCTCAGCACCAGCTGCGCACCCTCTTCCAGGCAGCGCCGCGCCGCTGCCGAGCCGATGCCGGCCCCGGCCGCCGCGGTGATCACCACGACCTTGCCCGCGAGCAGGTCGTGCCCGGCGGGCGGAATGGGAAGTGCCGTGCTGGCCTGGGGGGACGACCTCCCTGCCCCTCCCGACGCGGTCATCCGCGTGCCTGTCTTGGCAGCCCGAGCGCCCGGTCGGCGATGATGCCAAGCTGGATTTCCTCGGACCCGCCGTAGATGGTGTCGGCCCGGCTGAACAGGTAGAGCCGCTGCCAGTCGTCGAGCTCGTACGGCGGGCCGGCCGCCACCATGCCCGCGGCACCGCGCACCTGCATGGCCAGCTCGCCAAGCTCACGGTGCCACCTGGACCACAGCACCTTCACCACCGACGCTTCCGCCCTTCCCGCATCCCCGCCTGGCGCGTCGAGCGCGGCCAGCATCTGCGCCCTGACCGCCTGCAGGCCGATCCATGCCCTGGCCAGCTTGGCACGCAGCAGCGGGTCACGCGCCGCGCCGCTGCGCCTGGCCTCCTCGATCAGCGCGTCAAGCTCACGCTGGTAGCCGACCTGCTGGCCGAGCGTGGACACGCCGCGCTCGATCGCCAGCGTGGCCATCGCGACCCGCCAGCCGTCGCCGACCTCGCCGACCACCAGGTCGCGCTCGGTCCTGGCGTCGTCGAAGAACACCTCGTTGAACTCGCTGGTGCCGGTGAGCTGCCGGATCGGCCGGACAGTGACACCGGTTTGTCGCATCGGCACCAGCAGGTAGGACAGCCCGGCCGACCGCCGAGATCCTGGCTCGGTGCGGGCAAGCACGAAGCACCAGTCGGCGACGTGCGCGAGCGACGTCCACACCTTCTGGCCGTTGATCACCCAGTGGTCACCGTCAAGCCTGGCCGTGGTGGCGACCGAGGCGAGGTCGGATCCGGCACCAGGCTCGGAGTAGCCCTGGCACCACAGCTCCTCGACCGTGGCGATCTTCGGCAGGAACCGTGCCTGCTGCTCAGCCGTGCCGAACTCGATCAGCGTCGGGCCGAGCAGCTCCTCGCCGAAGTGGCCGACCTTGGCCGGTGCCCCGCTGCGCGCGTACTCCTCGTGGAAGATCACCTGCTGGCTGACCGTGGCGCCCCGGCCGCCAAGCTCGGCCGGCCAGCCAAGGCAGGTCCAGCCGTTCGCGGCGAGGTGCCGGTTCCAGGCGAGCCGTTCGGTGAAGGCCTGGTGCTCGCGGCCGGGCCCGCCCGCGCCGCGCAAGCCGGCGAACTCGCCGGTGAGATTGTCGGCCAGCCACTGCCTGACCCTGAGCCTGAACTCCTCGTCGGCGGCGGTCAGCTGCATTCGCGCAGCCTACCAAGCACTTGCTTGCCCGATCCCGGCCCTGACTGGCGGCGTTACCATCGCCGGGTGGCTACCAGGGTGCTGATCTATGGCGTAACCGGATCGGGCAAGACGTGGCTGGCCGAGCGGCTGGCGCAGCGGACCGGGCTGCCCTGGCACTCCGTCGACGACCTCACCTGGCTGCCGGGCTGGGTGGAGGTGCCACTCGACGAGCAGCGCGCGAAGGTCACCGAGATCTGCGCGGGTGACCGGTGGATCCTGGACACCGCCTACGGCAAGTGGCGTGACGTGCCACTGGCCCGCGCCGAGGTGATCGTGGCGCTCGACTACCCGCGGCTGGTGTCGCTGTGGCAACTGGTGCGGCGCACCCTGCGCCGGGTGGTCACCAGGGAACTGGCCTGCAACGGCAACACCGAGAGCGTGCGGCAGGCGTTTTCGGCTGACTCCATCGTGGTGTGGCATTTCAAGTCGTTCGCGCGCAAGCGCGAGCGGATCCGCGGCTGGGCTGCCGACCCTGACGGCCCGCCGGTCATCCGGCTGCGCTCGCCGCGCGCCACCCGGCGCTGGCTGGCCGCGCTGCCCGAGGGCGAGCCGTTGCGCTGGCAGCCGGCCGCCGGTGCAACGTAGCATCAACCTACCAAGCACTTGCTTGCTCAGCCTGGCGCGCGACGGAGGAGGGCCGTGCAGCTCACCATCCCCGCCGCGCTGGCCAGGGCGGCGCAGGAGTTCGGCCAGGCGACGGCGCTGGCCGAGCCTGGCGGGCCGCGGTTGAGCCACGCCGAACTGCGCGAACGGGTGCGCGAGGTGGCCGCCGGGCTGGTCTCGGCACAGATCGAGGCCGGCGACCGGGTGGCGATCTGGTCACCGAACACCCACCACTGGGTGCTTGCCGGGCTCGGCGCGCTGCAGGCGGGCGGGACGCTCGTGCCGGTGAACACCAGGTTCACCGGGCCTGAGGCGCTCGACATCATCGCCCGCAGCGGCGCGACTGCGCTGTTCGTGGCCGGCCCCTTCCTCGGCACCGACCGGCTGGCCGCCTTGCTTGAAGCGGTGGCCGCAGCAGAGGCTGGCGACGGCAACCTGGAGCGTTTGCGGCTGATTGTCCGGGTCCCGGTCGAGCCAGACACTGACGTTTGCGGTTTTGGTGTCGCTGGAGCGACACCAAAACCGCAAACGTTGACGGTGCTCGAGTGGGACGAGCTAGTCCAGCGCGGCGCAGCTTCAGCCGACGCCTTGGCCGAGGCTGACCGGCGCGCCGCCGCTGTCACCCCGGACACGATCAGCGACATCTTGTTCACCTCGGGCACCACCGGGCGCAGCAAGGGCGCGATGAGCGCGCACCGGCAGGCGCTGGAGGTGGCCAGGGCCTGGGCCGACTGCGGCGAGGTCAGCCAGCGGGACAACTACCTGGTGGTGAACCCGTTCTTTCACAGTTTCGGCTACAAGGCCGGCATCCTGGTCTGCCTGCTGACCGGCGCCACGATCGTGCCGCAGCTGGTGTACGACCCAGGGGAGTCGATGCGGCTGATCGCGGCCGAGCGGATCACCGTGTTTCCCGGCGCGCCGACCATCTACCAGACCATCCTCGACCACCCAGACCGGGGCAGCGTCGACCTGTCCAGCCTGCGGCTCGCGGTGACCGGCGCGGCGACCGTGCCGGTCGCGCTGGTCGAGCGGATGCAGGCCGAGCTGAGCTTCGACATCGTGCTCACCGCGTACGGGCTGACCGAGGCGGTCGTGGTCACCATGTGCAGGCCAGGGGACGACCCGAAGCTGGTCGCGAGCAGCTCAGGCCGGGCGACCGCGGGATTCGAGGTCAGGCTCGACGACAAGACCGGCGAGATCCTGCTGCGCGGGCCGAACGTGATGCTCGGCTACCTGGACGACCCGGAGGCGACAGCCGCCGCGATCGACCGGGACGGCTGGCTGCACACCGGCGACGTCGGCCAGCTCGACGACGACGGCTACCTGGTCATCACCGACCGGCTCAAGGACATGTACATCTGCGGCGGGTTCAACGTGTACCCGGCCGAGGTGGAGCAGATACTGGCCAGGCTTGACGGGGTCGCGGAGTCCGCGGTGATCGGCGTGCCCGACGCCAGGCTCGGCGAGGTCGGCAAGGCGTTCGTGGTCACCAGGCCGGGCATCGAGCTGACCGGCGAGGCGGTGCTCGGGCACTGCCGGGAACGGCTCGCCAACTACAAGGTGCCGCGGCAGGTGGAGTTCCGCGCCTGGCTGCCGCGCAATCTATCGGGGAAGACGCTCAAGCGGCTGCTCAGGGAGGAGTCTCAGTGACCCAGGCCAACGGGGACGGGCCGGCCGAAGACGCGGCCAGGAACGAAGACGCCGCCAGGGACGAAGCCGCCAGGGGCGAAGCCGCCAGGGGCGAGGAAGTCGTCAGGTACCAGGCCCGCGGCAAGGTCGCGCTGATCACGCTGAACCGGCCCAGGTACCGCAACGCGCAGAACTCCGCGATGACCTACGCCATCGACGCCGCGTTCACCCGCGCGGTGAACGACGACGAGATCGCGGTCATCGTGCTGGCCGGCGCGGGCGAGCACTTCTGCGCCGGCCACGACATCGGCACGCCCGGCCGGGACATCGACACCTCCTTCGACCGGCAGGCGGTGATCTGGTGGGATCACGTCGGCAAGCAGGGCGCCGACGCCAGGTACGCCAGGGAGATGGAGGTCTACCTGGGCATGTGCCGCCGCTGGCGGGAGATCCCGAAGCCGTCGATCGCGATGGTGCACGGCGCGTGCATCGCCGGCGGGCTGATGCTGGCCTGGGTCTGCGACCTGATCGTCGCGGCCGAGGACGCGTTCTTCGCCGACCCGGTGGTGCGGATGGGCATCCCCGGCGTGGAGTACTTCGCGCATCCCTGGGTGCTCGGGCCGCGGCTGGCCAAGGAGGTGCTGTTCACCGGCGAGCGGTTCACCGCGGCCCGCGCCTACCAGGCCGGCATGGTGAACCGGGTGGTGCCGCGCGCCGACCTGGAGGCAGCCACGTTCGCGCTGGCGGACAAGATCGCGGCGATGCCGCCGTTCGGGCTGGCGCTGGCCAAGCGCGCGGTGAACCAGTGCGAGGACCAGATGGGCATGCGGGCCGGCATGGACTCGGTGTTCGGGCTGCACCACGTGGCGCACGCGCACAACGCCGAGGTCGGCACCGACTCACTGGCCGGGATGGACGCGCGCTCGATGAAGCGGGCGTCGAGCTGATGGACCTTGCCGAGGATGATCAGGTAGCCGCGTTCAGGGCCGAGGTCAGGCAGTGGCTCGCGGCGCACGCGCCGGCCACTCCGCTGCCCTCGGTGGACACCGCCGAGGGGTTCGGGCTGCACCGGGCGTGGGAGGCCGAGCTGGCCGCGGCCAGGCTGTCGGTGGTGTCCTGGCCCGAGCAGTACGGCGGCCGCGGCGCCTCGCTGCTCGACTGGCTGGTCTTCGAGGAGGAGTACCACGCGGCCCGCGGCCCGGTCAGGGTCGGCCAGAACGGGCTGTTCGTGCTGGCGCCGACGCTGTTCGCGCACGGCACGCCCGAGCAGCGCAGCCGGATCCTGCCAAAGATGGCCACCGGCGAGGAGGTGTGGGCGCAGGCCTGGTCAGAGCCGGAGGTCGGCAGCGACCTGGCCGCGATCAGGTCAAGGGCGGCCCGTGCCGACGGCGGCTGGCTGCTGTCCGGGCAGAAGACCTGGAGCTCGCGGGCGGTGTGGGCGGACCGCGGATTCGGCCTGTTCCGCACCGCGACCGGCGACCGGCGGCACGACGGGCTGACCTACTTCCTGTTCAGCCTGCGCAGCCCCGGCGTGACGGTGCGGCCGATCGCGCAGCTGGACGGGGAGGCCGGCTTCGCCGAGATCTTCCTTGACGAGGTGTTCGTGCCGGACGCCGACGTGCTCGGCGCGCCAGGCGACGGCTGGCGGATCGCGATGAGCTCGGCGGGCCACGAGCGCGGCCTGACGCTGCGCAGCCCAGGCAGGTTCAGCGCCGCCGCCGCGCGGCTGGTAGAGCTCTGGCAGCGGGCCGGCGACCCGGCCGACAGCGCGCTGGCCGACCGGGTTGCCGACGCCTGGATCGGGGCGCGCGCCTATCAGCTGCGTGCGCTGGAAACTGCAAGCCAGCCGGGCGCCGGCGGATTTCACGGCACGGGAACGCCTGCGCCCGCGCCCGGTCGGGCCCGCCTAGCCGACTCTGCGGCCGCAGGTTCAGGTTCCGGCCGGACAAGCCTGGACCGCGGCGTCGTCGGCCGCGGCGCGGCCGGCGGCCGGCCGGCCGCCGACTCCAGCCTCGGCAAGGTGTTCTGGTCCGAGCTCGACCTGGCGCTGCACGACACCGCGCTCGAGCTGCTCGGCGCCGATGCCGAGCTCGCCGAAGGGCCGGATGCCGGCTGGCTCGCCGGGTACCTGTTCGCGCTGGCCGGCCCGATCTACGCCGGCACCAACGAGATCCAGCGCACGGTGATCGCCGAGCGGCTGCTCGGCATGCCGAGGTGACGCCGCCATGAGCTTCGTCTTGGCCGCCGAGCAGCTGCAGTTCGCCGAGGCGCTGCATGACCAGCTCGCCGCCGCCGACGTGCCGGCCGTGGCCAGGCAGTGGGCCGCCGGTGACCGCAAGCGCGGGCAGGCACTGTGGTACTCGCTGGCCGAGGCCGGGGTCGCGGCGCTCGCGGTGCCGCAGCGGTGGGACGGGCTCGGCGCGCACCCGGCGGACCTGGTCATCGCCTGCGAGGAACTCGGGCACCACGCGATGCCCGGGCCGATCGCCGAATCGCTGGCGGCGGTGCCCACGCTGCTTGCCGTGCTGGCCGGGACTGACGAACCGGCAGCCGACGAGCGGATCGCCGGCTGGCTGCGCCAGCTGGCGGCGGGTGACCTGATCGCGACGATCGCCTGGCCGCCGCTGCTGCCGTACGCGGCGGATGCGCAGCTGGCCGGGCTCGTGCTGGTGGCCGGCCCTGACTGGGTCAAGCTGGCCGAGCCCGGCCCTGGCCTGCGGTCGGTGCAGGCGGGCAGGTCGCTGTCCATCGTGACCGGCAAGGAACTGCTCGCGCACGGCGCCGCGGCCGCCATCCAGCAGGCCTTCGAGTTCGGCGTGCTGGCCGGCGCCGCGCAGCTGCTCGGCGCCGGCCGCGCGCTGCTCGACTGCGCGACAGCGCACGCGGTGCAGCGCACCCAGTTCGGCTCGCCTATCGGCTCGTTCCAGGCGGTCAAGCACCAGCTCGCGAACGTGCTGATCGCGCTCGAGTTCGGCAGGCCGCTGCTGCTTGCCGCCGCGGTGGCGCTGGCCGATGACCCGGCTGGCGCGGCACGTGACGTGTCCGCAGCCAAGGTCGCCTGCACCGACGCTGCCAGGCTGGCGGCCAGGGTGGCGCTGCAGGTACACGGCGCGATCGGCTACACCGCCGAGCATGACCTGTCGCTGTGGCTGACCCTGGTGCGCGCAGTCGGCCCGGCCTGGGGCAGCCAGCGCTGGCACCGGGCGCGCGTGCTCGCTGCGCTGGCCGGCGGAAGCTGACGTGCTGACCGAGGAGCAGCAGGCGCTGCAAGCTGCGGTGCGCGGGCTGCTGGACGGGACCGGGGCCGGCGCAGACTCATGGCCGCGGCTGTGCCGCGAGATCGGCGTGGCCGGGCTGACGATTCCCGAGCGCTACGGCGGTGCCGGGGCCGGCCCGGTCGAGCGGCACGTGGTGGCCGAGGAACTCGGCCGTGCGCTCGCGCCGTCGCCGTTCCTTGGCTCGGCTGTGCTCGCCGCTGAGGTACTGCTCGGGTCGGGCGACGATGCGGCCTGCGAACGGCTGTTGCCGGCCATGGCGGATGGCTCGTTGATCGCCGCGCTGGCCTGGGTGGGGCCAGCTGGACACTGGGATCCGGCTGAGGTTGCCTGCACGGCGGCACCGGCCGCGGCCGGCTGGCTGGTCGACGGTGCGCCGCAGTACGTGCTGGACGGCGACATTGCCGGGGTGCTGCTCGTTCCCGCAAAGGTCGGGGACGAGATCGGACTGTTCGAGGTGCGACCTGATCAGCCGGCGGTGACCCGCGAACGCGCCGCGAGCATGGACGGCACCAGGAGGCTGGCCTCGGTGCGGCTGGCCGGCG
>JASHQL010000418.1 GCA_030039155.1 Streptosporangiaceae bacterium
TACTCCAGCAACTGCACGAGCGCCTCGACCAGCTCGGCCGCGCACGGTCGCCGTTCAGCAAGGGCCAGCCGCAGGAGCGGGACACCCGCTGGGTGGCACCGGAGCTGGTCGTGCAGGTCGGCTTCACCGAGTGGACGCGTGACGGCAAGCTCCGGCACCCGCGCTACCAGGGACTGCGCGAGGACAAGGCCGCGGCCCAGGTGGTCAGGGAGACCAACTGAGCCGGCCCTAGCTGTCGCCGGCCTGGCGGACGTCCAGCACGATCTTGCCGCGAGCGGTGCGCTCCCTGATCCTGGTGAACGCATCGTTGACCTCGGCCAGCGGCAGCACCGTGTCGATCGCCACGGCCAGCCGGCCCGCGGCGAGCGCCTGCAGCGCCTGCCTGAGGGACGCGTCGATCACCTCGTCGGAATCCTGCAGGCCGCCGTACCCGCGTAGCGAGATGCCCTTCCGGTAGAGCGCCAGCAGCGGCAGCTGGCCGGCTGGCCCGGCCGAGGCTCCGTACAGCACCAGCCGGCCGCGCGGCGCCATCGCCTCGATCGCCGGGCCGGTGAAGCCATCGCCGAGGCCGTCGAAGACCGCGGTCGGATGCAGGCCGGCCAGCGCGTCGCCGAGTCCGGCGGCGTCGGCAACCACGACCTGGTCGGCGCCGCGCTCGCTGACCCAGCCGGCGCTGTCCTGCTGGCCGGTGTGCCCGATCACGGTGGCGCCGATGGCGCTGGCCACCGAGACGATGGTGCTGCCGACGCCACCGCTCGCGCCGAGCACCAGGACGGTGTCGGCTGACGTCACCTCGGCGAGCTCGGTGACCGTCCGCCAGGCGGTCACCCCGACCACGCCCATCGCCGCGGCAGCCTGCAGGCTGACATCCGCGGGCACCGGGACCAGCGCGGCTCGCGGCACCACCGCGGCGCTCGCCCACAGCCCGTCCCGCCTGGTGCCGATGCCGTAGCCGCGGATGATCACCGGCTGCCCTTCGAAGGTTCCGGCGGCTTCGGTGCCCAGCGTGCGCGGCACCGGGCCGTCGGCCGCCACGCGTCCCTCGGCGGCGTACATGTCGACCGGGTTCACGCCCGCGTAGGCGATGTTGACGATGACGTCCCGGCCGGCCGGCTCGGCCAGTTCCAGTTGCTGTACCACCAGTGGCTGGCCGTGCGCTACCAGCCGTGCCGCCTGCACATGCACCACCGCACCCCCGTTCCCTTCCCTGTGGACTGTAGCCAGTCAGCGCCGTGCGTCGTTGCTTCCCAGCCGAGCTTGACGTACCGCAGATTTCATGTGCATCTAGGGGAGCATGTGCCTCTCCCCGATGCCGGGCAGCACGCGCGCCTGGCCGCAGTCGTGACCGACCTGACCGGCCTGAAGGCCGTGGTGACCGGCGGCGGGTCCGGGATCGGGCTGGCGACCGCGCGGCTGCTGGCCAGCCGCGGCGCGACGGTGGCGGTGCTCGATCTGGACCCGGCCGCGGCCGGGCCGCCGCTGCTCGGCTTCACCGCGGACGTCGCCGACGACGAGTCGATCAGCGGGGCGGTGCGGGCGGCCGCGGCGGCGCTCGGCGGGATCGACATCGTGGTGAACAACGCGGGCATCGGCGCCGCGGGCACGGTGGAGGACAACTCCGACGCCGAATGGCACCGGGTGCTCGACGTCAACGTGGTCGGGATGGTCAGGACCGCGCGGGCGGCGCTGCCGTTCCTGCGCGCGTCGGCGCACCCGGCGATCGTGAACACCTGCTCGATCGTGGCCACCGCCGGACTGCCGCAGCGGGCGCTGTACGGGGCGAGCAAGGGCGCGGTGCTGTCGCTGACGCTGGCGATGGCCGCCGATCACGTCCGGGAGGGCATCCGGGTGAACTGCGTGAATCCCGGCACCGCGGACACGCCGTGGGTGCAGCGGCTGCTCGCCGCCGCGGCCGACCCGGCGGCCGAGCGGGCCGCGCTGCAGGCGCGCCAGCCGATCGGCCGCCTGGTCACCGCGGAGGAGGTTGCCGAAGCCATCGCCTATCTGGCCAGCCCCGCAGCGGCGTCGGTGACCGGCGCCGCGCTGGCTGTCGACGGCGGCATGGACGGTGTCAGGCTGCGGCAGGTGCCGCCGTAGCCGGTGTTCTCGGCTCGCCTGATGCGAGCCTCCCACCTGCCGTTGGTTGCGTAGTGTAAACATGTGACACCAGGGGGTGAGGTGTCGTTCGCGGGGGTGCGGTGTGCGGGTCGTCATGATCACGGCGGTGCGGTCTGTGCTGAGCACGGCCGCGGCGGGCGGTCTTGTCATCTCTGGCGCGTTCCTCGCGCCGGCGGCGCAGGCCCGCTCGGCTGACCAGGGTCCAGCGCCGTTGGTGACCTTGCGGCCCCAGGCCTACCGGCCGCCGTCGGTGAAGAGCATGTGCGGGGCGCGGGACTGGAAGTTCACCGAGAACGGGCACTACATCCTGCGCAACAACGTGTTCACGCCCAGCGTCCGGCAGTGCATCTGGAACCGCGGCGACCAGAACAACTTCACCGTCTCCCGCTATCACCGGAGCCGGGAAGGCCTGGTCGGCTCGTACCCCGACCTGTTCACCGGCTGCGACATGTGGGGGGTGTGCACCAAGGACACGCCGCTGCCGGTCAAGGTGTCGCGGCTGCTCCGGGTACGGGAGAACTGGCGGACCAGGTTCCCGGCCGACGGGCAGGATGCGAACGACGCCGACGACATCTGGTTCACCCACGGCAAGCTCGACGGTCCGACAAGCAGCCGGGCCGAGCTGATGATCTGGCTGACCTCCACCCACGTGCGCGCGGTCACGATCGCCAGGATCTGGGTCGATCACTACCGGTGGCGGGTGGCCAAGTGGATCACCACCAACGGCAAGCAGGACTGGAACTACATCCAGTTCCGGGTGGCGCACCCCCGCCGGCACGTCACCTGCCTGGGCATCTTGCCGTTCATCCGGTATGCGGAGGCGCGCGGCTGGATCAAGCCGAGCTGGGACTTCTCGTCCTTCGACGCCGGCTTCGAGATCTGGGATCACGGCCGTGGCGACGGCATCACGCATTACTGGCTTGGCCTGAAGATCAGGCCGCGGTAACCGGGACCTGACACCTGGCGCATCGCACTGCGGGTATCGCGCAGCACAGCTGGCCGGCGGCGCGGTAGAACTGATCTCGTGTCCCTGCAAGAGCCCGAGGCTGCTGACCTGGCAGCCGGACAGCCGGGTCGTGATCAGGCACCGCCGTACGCCGGCGAGGGCGAGTTCGCGCTCTGGCACTTCAGCGAGGACCCCGACCTGCTCGAGTTCCGGCCGCGCGCGCCGCAGGCGAGCCCGGACTCGGCACGGCTGGTGTGGGCGGTCGACACCAGGCACGCGCCGCTGTTCTGGTTCCCGCGGGACTGCCCGCGCGGCTCCATCTGGCCAGGGCCGGCCACCACAACCCAGGACCTGGAGCGTTTCTTCGGCCAGTCCGGCGCCACCAGGGTGCACGTGACGGAGTGTGGCTGGGCTGACCGGATGCAGGCGTGCCGGCTCTATGCGTACCGGCTGCCGGCCGACAGCTTCCGGCCGCACGCGACCGGCGGCTACTGGGTGAGCAGCGAGCCGGTCGAGGCGGCCGGGCAGGTTGTCATCGAGGACCTGATCGGCTGCCACGCGGAGGCGGGAATCGAGCTGCGGATCACGCCGTCGCTGTGGCCGTTCTGGCGGCGGGTCATCGCCTCGACTGTCGAATACAGCGGCAGCAGGCTGCGCAACGCCGCCCCGCACCCGGACCAGATCGGCTAGCGCTCCGGTTCCGGCGGCCGGCTCCTGGCGTCAGCGCAGCGGGCTCGGCGCGCCGTAGCCGATCCGCATCACGACCAGCCCCGGCCGCAGCGTGACCCGGTAGCTCCAGGCGGGCCGGTACTGGGCTCGCTGCGAGTCGACCCAGGCCTGTATCCAGCTGAGGTACCCGGCGCGCGAAATACGCGCCGCCCTGTCGAACGTCGCCAGGTCAACCGACCGCAGCAGGCTGGCGGGTCCGCCGCCTGGTGACTGGTTGACGAAGCCGACGATCTGCACCGGATGGGCGTGCGCCATCGCCGCGATGAGCTGCGGGAGCCGTGGGTCGATGCGGCCGCTGAGCAGCTCTGCCCTGGCCGTGGCCGACACGTGCACGTGCCGGTTGGTCAGCAGCTGCGCATCGGCCGCCTTCCTGGCCCGCAGCGCAGACGGCTCGACATGGCGGAACCTCTTCGTGCCGCCGGGAAAGACCAGCCTGATGTCGATCCTCGCGGTGCCCGAGCCGAAGCTCGCCATGACGGCCGGAGCGTAGACGGAGGCGAGCCTACGGCCGTACTGGGCCCGGATCGCGGCGGTCGCGACCACCAGGTCAGACCCGAGCGGATCGTTCGAGCCTGGCCCGAGCGTCAGGGTATTCGGGTACCCCCTGCTCGCCAGGTCCGCGCATACCTGGGCGTCGCATGCCACGATCGCCGCCCTGCTGACCTGGCTCAGGATCCAGCTGATGGCGTCCTGCCTGGCGGCGGCCTCGGCGGCGAGCTGCGGGCTGGCGGCATCCTGGCCGCCGGCCGGCCGCCCCGGCGGCTTGCCCTGCGCGGTCAGCATGAAGGCGGCCAGGCCGGCACCGGCCACCAGCACCA
>JASHQL010000419.1 GCA_030039155.1 Streptosporangiaceae bacterium
AGCAGTGAGCCGCGGCCGGCGCGCCGCTGCTCGTGTTTGGGCTGGAGCTGCCGCAGGCGGCCAGCCCCGCGGCGGCAAGCGCCAGCGGCACTGCCAAAGCAATCCGTCGCATGAGATCCGTCCAGCTTTGGGCGCCCGTTGCCCGGTCGCCAGGAACTGTAATTTCAGCCGAAAGCTTACTGCCTGCACCAACCCGATGATCAGGCCGGTACAGGCAGCAGGCGACGGAACCCTGGAGATTACAGGTACGGAGCCGCTCCCCTGATGTACACAGGGGTGGCGTGCTTGCCGCCGATGCGGACCAGCTTGTGGAAGAAGTTCGCGATGTCCATCCAGACCCTGACGCACCCGTGCGAGTCAGGGAAGTAGGGCACCGACGGGTCGCCGTGCACGGCGTAGCCGGAGGCCCACCAGACCGGGTTGTACATGCAGCCAGCGGCGGTCGGGCACAGGGTGGACTTGACCCAGCCCGGCGTGTACGCGTAGGTCGTGTAGTTCCCGTCCGGGGTGTACCAGCAGCCTGGGTAGACGGCGCAGCCGGCGCCGGTCGAGACGTGCGTGATCAGGATCGGCTTGTTGTGGTGGTAGACAACCAGCACCTCGTCGTTCTGGTTGATCTCGACGCGCTCGGCAGGACCGTGCTTGACCAGGATCTTGGGCGCCTTCGGGTCCACGAGCTCCTTTTGCATCCGCAGGCTGACCTCGTCGGAGTTCGCGGCGGTGAGCTTGGTGCCCTGCGTCGACATGAAGGCCCATACCGCTTCAATGGTGTCCTGGCCGAACAGTCCGTCAATTGGTCCCGGGTAGTAATGCAGGTTGGCGAGCCGGCGTTGCAGGCGTTTGACCAGCCGCCCGTGGTCGCCGATCCGCAAGACCACCTTGGCCGGCTCGTAACTGCTGGTCGCCGCCTGGCTGATCCTTTCCTGGCCCGCCGACTGACGGGTTTGCGCACTCGCCGTCCCCGCCTGGCTCAGCGCCATGCCGCCCACCACGGCGATCGCGCTGGCCCCGAACAGCCATCTCCGAACTGACTGCCTCATCATTGCTCCCCTAGCTGCGGATGTCGCCCACCAAGCACGTTGAACCCGGCGCGATCGTTCCCACTACATACACGCATTTCTAGACGTTTATCGCGAGCTTCCGGTTGGCTCCGTAAGCTAAGCACCTCACGGCTGTTACCGGAAGTATCACCAGCATCTTCTCAGCGAGTTGTGGCCGGCCCGTGACCCCCGCGCCTGAACCCGGATGCGCCGGCAGCCGTTCGTGTCGTGACGGGCTAGCCTCGCATCGAGAAGGGACGCGGCATGAGAGCTGGAGTACTGATCGCGATAGGCGCGCTGGCCGCGCTGACCGGAGTGATCTGGGCACTCCAAGGCTTCGGCGTCATCGGCGGGAGCTTCATGTCCGGCGATTCGGTGTGGGCCGTTGTCGGGCCGGTCACGGCCTGCGTCGGCGTCGCGCTGGCCGGCCTCGGCGTGCGGATGCTGCGGACCAGGTAGTGCGGCGCGGGCAGGACTGCCAACCGGGGCTGGCCGGCTGCGCCTGACGTGTGCCGGTTCCTCCCGCGGGTATCTACGCCTCACCCGCGGCAGCGCTACCGGCGCGTCCGCCCGCAGAACGGAGGCGGCAGTGAGCTTCGTCACCAGGGTCAGGGCGCAGGCCGATGGCCTGGTGCGGCAGATGCGGGGCAGCGACGCGCTGCACAAGGCCGGGCAGCAGGCCACGCAGTTCGCAGGCAAGGTCAAGGACCAGGCGGGCCCGATGGCTCAGCGAGCCAAGGAGCAGGCTGGCCCGATGGCCAAGAAGGTCAAGGACCAGGCAGGCCCGATGGCTCAGCGAGCCAAGGAGCAGGCAGGCCCGATGGCCAAGAAAGTCAAGGACCAGGCAGGCCCGATGGCCAGCAAGGCAGGCGGCAGGCTCCGCGGGCTGGCGGCGAAGGCGATGTCCGCCATCAAGGGTGGCAAATCCGCCGGGTCCGCCGACCGGTGAGCCGGCCAGCACCTGCCGCTCTTCCCCCAGGCTGGCACTCACCATCCGGGCATGGTCATGTCGGCCAGCCGCGCTAGCCGCGGTGCCGACCTGGAGGTCGGCGCGCTGCTCGACGGCCTGGCGTCGCAGCTCGGCCTGCGGATCAGGCAGGCGGGCGGCAGGACCCTGCTCGTCGACAAGGCCGGCAACCCGGTGCAGACCTGGCGCGAGGACTATCCGTACGGGCGGCGCCTCGGCCGCGCGCAGTACGAGAAGTCCAAGCGCAAGCTGCAGATCGAACTGCTGAAGATGCAGCGGTCGGTGAAGTCGAACGGCGGCAGGCTGGTGATCGTCTTCGAGGGCCGCGACGCGGCCGGCAAGGGCGGCACGATCAAGCGCTTCACCGAGAACCTGAACCCGCGCGGCGCCAGGATCGTCGCGCTGGAGAAGCCGACCGATCGCGAGCAGACCGAGTGGTACCTGCAGCGGTACATCGCGCACCTGCCGGCCGCGGGCGAGATCGTGATGTTCGACAGGTCCTGGTACAACCGGGCAGGGGTCGAGCGGGTGATGGGCTTCTGCAGCCCGGACGAGTGCATGGAGTTCCTCAGGGAGGCGCCCGAGTTCGAGCGCATGCTGGCCCGCGACGGCATCAAGCTGATCAAGTTCTGGTTCTCCGTGTCCAGGTCCGAGCAGCTGCGCCGGTTCATGAACCGGCAGATCGACCCGGTGAAGCGGTGGAAGCTGAGCCCGACCGACCTGGCATCGCTGGACAAGTGGCAGGAGTACACCGAAGCCAAGGAGGCGATGTTCTTCTTCACCGACCTGGCCGATGCGCCATGGACGGTGGTCAAGAGCAACGACAAGAAGCGGGCCAGGCTCGAGGCAATGCGATACGTGCTGTCCCAGGTGCCGTATGAGGGCAGGGACGATCAGGTACTGGGCCAGCCGGACCCGCTGATCGTCGGCCCGCCGCCGCTGCTGGCGGAGAGCGCCGTGCGCGCGCCGGTCGGCAGCGCCAGCCGCTAGAACACCTTCAGCTTGCTGGCGTAGCTCAGCGCCTCGCCGTCACCGGCGGCGCGCACGCCAAGCTCCGGCCAGCTGCCGCGCTGGCTGACCCACCTGGCGAACTCGTCGGCTGCCGAGGTGATGGTCGCGGTCCGCGGCCCGGTGCCGAAGCTGATCGTCCTGGCCGCCGGGCCGGTGATCTCCAGGCGCAGCGCGACGGCTTCGGCCGCCGCCTGGTTTTGCTGCGGCAGCGCCGCCTCGATCCAGTCGAGCACCGAGGTGAGCCTGACCGCGTCGGCCGGCGGCGGCGGCCCGTCCAGCGGGCCGCGCGGCGCGAACAGGTCGGCCCTGATGTGCAGGTAGTGATCGAAGCTATACGCGCTCGGCAGCAGCGACATCGGATAGCTGCCCAGGTCGCCGAGTGGTACCTCGAAGTCATCCGAGGCAAGCTCCGCGAGCCTGTCCAGCGCGCCGGAGCT
The DNA here is from genome assembly GCA_030039155.1 of Streptosporangiaceae bacterium. GTDB lineage: Bacteria > Actinomycetota > Actinomycetes > Streptosporangiales > Streptosporangiaceae > JOPF074. The sequence continues at coordinate 3,456 of JASHQL010000419.1, forward strand.
GACCTGCTCGTATTCGGCGAGGATCTCGGCATGTCCGGTGGCCCGGCGGGCCGCGACGCCGACCTCCTGCGCCTGCTCGGTCTGCATGCCCGCGGTGTCGGGCAGCCGCGACGGGTCGACGACCGCCCAGAACAGGTTCGTCAGGTGCGCCAGCACGTCCTGCACCGACCAGCCCTGGCAGCCAGATTCCAGCCGCCACTCGGCCGGGCTGAGCCGTGCGCAGAGTTCGAGTAGTGCCGCCCGGTCCGCCCTGACCGCGTCGATCGCGGTGCTCTGCATAACCGCCGCCTCCTTGATCAGATAGTATTACTCTCTAAGATAATGTCACTATGTCATGGCCCATCGGCCACCGCAACCCGGTTGCAGTGAGCTACACAGGTGAGATGCCAGCCAGCGCAAGGGACTCGCTGCGGGCGGAGCAGGTAGCCCAGACGCGCGCCGCGCTCGTCACCGCGGGCCGGGAGCTGTTCGGCCGGAACGGCTACGCGGCGACCTCGGTGGAGGACGTGGCCAGGCAGGCCAGGGTCACCACCGGCGCCCTGTATCACCACTTTCCGAGCAAGGCCGCGCTGTTCGAGGCGGTGTTCGAGCAGGTGCAC
>JASHQL010000420.1 GCA_030039155.1 Streptosporangiaceae bacterium
GATCAGCACGCCGATGCCGAGCGTGACGAACAGGAACAGCACGGCGCCGAGCGCGAAGACCGCTGCCGAGCCGCGGAACGGCACGCCGAAGATCGCGATCCCCACGCCGAGCACGAGCGCCAGGTCGACGGCGGCCACCGCGAAGTACGGCACGATCTTGCCGAGGAACACGTCACGCGGCCGCAACGGCATCACCGCGAGCTGCTCCATGGTGCCCGACTGGCGCTCGCGCACCACCCCCAGGCTGGTGATGATCGTGCCGATGAACACCAGCACCACCCCGGCCAGGCCGGGGATCATCACGGCCGAGGTGGTCAGCCTGGGGTTGTACAAGATGACGGTCTTCGGCGCAGGGCGGCCGGTGCCCGCCTGGCCAGACTCAAGCTTGCCGAGCGCGGTGAGCGTTGCCTGCGCGGAGAACAGCTGGCTGCCGTCGATGAAGACCACCGGCCTGCTGCCGCCGGTCCACACCGCCGCCGCAGCGTGGCCATCGCGAAGCTGGTCGGTGGCCCAGCCGCGGGTCTCGTCAGGGCGCGAGCTGACCACGTCGAACGGCTTGTGCAGCTCGGCAGCCGTGGCGCTGGCCAGCGGCCCCGCGGTCACCACCGGGATCGAGGTCACGTCGAAGCTGGCCGCATAGCCGAGCACCACGAGCAGCAGGATCGGCAGCACGATCATCATCGCCAGGGTGCGCCGGTCGCGCCGTAGCTGGCGGAATTCCTTCACGATCATTGCCCACATCGCGGCCTCCGCTGGCAGCTCAAGCCAATTTCACCGTGCGTTGAATTCTACGGCTGTTGAATTATTTTGGTCAAGGTCGGCGGTGCTCGCGGATGCCGCCTGGATCTGATCAGATGAGCAGATGGTCGTCACGCACCACGCCGGCCGGTGGACGCTCGAGGACAGGTTCGCCGCCGCCTGGCACTACCTGCCGGTCGAGGTGCCGCCAGGGTCGCACTCGCTGCGGGCCGAGCTCGAGTACGAGCGGTCGGGCGCGATCATGGACCTGGGCTGCCTGAGCCCGGCAGGCTTCCGCGGCTGGTCTGGCGGAGCCAGGCGCAGCTTCGTGATCGGCCCGGACTCCGCCACGCCCGGCTACCTGCCTGGCGAACTCGAGCCTGGCATCTGGCAGGTGATGATCGGGCTGCACCGGGTGCCGCCGCGTGGTGCCGAGTACCGGGTCTCGGTGGAGATCTCGACCGCGGCTGGCGAGCTTGGCGCCGAGCCGACTCCGGAGCGGCTGCCGCCGCTGACCGAACGGCCGCAGGCCCGCGACCTGCCGGCCGCCGCGGGGCTGCGCTGGCTGGCCGGTGACCTGCACACGCACACCGTGCACTCCGACGGGGTGATGACGGTGCCCGAGCTGGCCAGGTTCGCGGCAGGCCGCGGGCTCGACTTCATCGCGGTCACCGACCACAACACGATCAGCCAGCACGCCGAGCTGCCGGCCGCCGCGGCGGCGCACGGCATCGTGCTGCTGCCGGGCCAGGAGATCACCACCGAGGGCGGGCACGCCGGCGCCATCGGCAACACCAGCTGGGTCGACTTCCGCGAGCCGCCGGACGCCTGGCTGACCAGCACCGAAGAGGGCGGCGGGCTGCTGTCCATCAACCACCCGATCGGCGGGAACGTCAGCTGGGCGCTGCCCATGCAGCGCCGGCCGCCGCTGATCGAGGTCTGGCACTGGAGCTGGCTCGACACCAGGTGGACCACGCCGATCGGCTGGTGGCTCGCCTGGCACCCGGCGGCGATCCCGGTCGGCGGCAGCGACTGGCACCGGCCAGGCTCGGACGCGCCGCCTGGCTCGCCGACGACCTGGGTGCAGGCGGAGGCGGCAGACCCGGCGGCGGTGCTGGCGGGCATGCGGGCAGGCCGTACCGCGGTCTCGGCGAGCCGGGACGGCCCGGTGCTGCTCAGGGTCGGCGACGAGCTGATCGCCAGCGAGGCCGACGGCACGATCCTGGCAGGCCCAGCGGGCCCGAAGGCAAGGGTTCGCGGCTCGCTGGCCAAGTTCCCCGCCGACATCGGCTGTCACCGGCTGGTCGACGCCACCGGCGCCGTGCTGGCGCTGTGCGGTTAGCCGCTGGCAATCCCTGCAGGCAGTCAGCCTCGCTCGATCTTGGTCAAGGAACCGTCAGGGCCGGACTTGCTCGGCGTCAGGGCGGGGCACGCCGCGCAGCGTGCTGATCGCGTCCAGCGTCGACTGATACACGAACCGCTCCCGCTTCGGGCTGGCCAGGAATCTCGCCGCCGCGGCGATCGGCGCCGCTGACTGCGGCGTCTCGCCAAGCGCGCGCGACTCGTCGACCGCGGCCCGCGCGGTCTTCACCACGTGCGCCACCATGATCGGCGCGGTCGAGTGATCCTCGGCAGCCGCCTGCATGAGCGAGCGCTCCAGCTCAGCGCGCGGCCCGGTGTACCCGTCCACCAGCGCGACCGCGGCTTCCGGGTCGCGGCGGATGATCGCGCGGTGCAGTTGCGCGGCATCCTCGGTCTGGTGCGGCCGCGGCCGGCCGTGGTCCCGGCCAGGATCACGGTCGTCGAACTGGCCGGTCCACTGCACGAACCAGGCGGCGTGGAACAGCCCGCGCAGCACCTCCGGCGACGGGTCGGCCGACCAGGCCCAGCGCAGTGCGTTCAGGTAGGTCAGCGTGTGCGTGACATCCAGCCAGCCGCACTCGTTGGTGTCGTCCAGGTCAAGCTCGATGTCGAACCTGGCCAGCCGCTCGGCGGCGGCAAGCCCGGTCGCGTCGATCAGCGCGGCGACCGCGGTGCCGGCCCGCAGTGCGCCGGCCAGCGCGGTCATCGCCTCCTCCGGCGACCCGTCGGTCAGCGCACGGCGGAAGCCCGCCTGGTCGAAGCCGCCGCCAGCCTGGACACCGGCGCCAGGCAGGCCGGCGGCGAGCGCGGTCAGCTCAGGCTCGGCGCCCTGCCAGGCGCGCAGGAACCTGCGCATGTACGGCAGCTTGTCGTAACGGGTGCCGAGCACCATCTCCGGCACCAGCGGCGACAGCACGGTGTCTGCCTCCTGCCAGCCGATCCCGTCGAGCAGCTCGAACGCCTTCTGCACGAAGATCATGGAGTGGCCGTAGGCAAGGAAGTGGTCGGTCACCGCGGTCAGCAGCATGTGCCTGAGCACCGGGGCCGGCACGCCGGCCGCGATCAGCCCGCGCAGCAGCGCCTCCGCCTCCTCGGCCCGCTCCGCGTCGACCAGCTCCGGGTAGGCAAGCAGCGCTGCGTCGACCGAGCCGTAGCCTGCGACCGGGTCCACCGGGTCAGGGCGCTGCCTGGCCGGCCGCCGCACCTGGTCCTCTGCCGCCACCGACAGGCCCTGGATGACCGGCAGCGCGCGCAGCGACTCGGTGAAGAACTGGCTCATCCGCAGGCAGTCGGTCAGCGTCGCCAGCGAGTGGTCCCAGCCGTACTCGGCGCGCGGCGCCGCGTACCGCACGCCCTCGCGCACCACATCCGACAGCGGCGTGCCGATCCGCTGCAGCCGCAGCGCGTCCCGCGCCAGCCGGCCAACGTCCAGGTCATCCATGGCCGCGTTCAGGCTGGCGAACAGCTCGGGCCTGATCACCTCGGCCGGCGGGTCGGCGACGTCCAGGTAGACCTGGCCGTCCCTGACCTGGACCGGGTAGCTGCGGATGTTCTCGCCGCCGAACCGGCAGCCGCCGGTAGGCAGGTCGAACTTCCAGTTGTGCCAGGCACAGGTCAGCTCGCCGTCCCTGACATCGCCGCGAACCAGCGCGTAGCCCTGGTGCGGGCAGCGGTTGTCGGTGGCGAACACGCCGCGGGCAGTGCGGAACAGCGCGATCCGCTTGTCGGAGTAGGCGAACGACTTGGCGCCGCCCTCTTTGATGTCGTCAACCGCTACCGCGCGCACCCACTGACTCATGGGAGGGACGCTAATTCTTCAATCGCGCTTGAAGTCAAGAGGAGCGGAGCTGCACTTCTGCGATTGGCTGCCACTGCCAGGAGTAACCGACCTGGTCCTGCGCGACCAGGCTGACCGACCTGATGGTGACGTCGGTCCGCGGCAGGTGCCGGCCGAGCGCTGCGATCACCGGCGCCGCGGGTTCGGTGCCGTGACTGTAGGCGATCGTGATATGCGGCAGCCAGGGATCGGTGTCGGTGTGCCCCGCGCACCCGGCCTCGGCGGCGGCGGAACTGACCGCGTCGAGCACCGGATAGAGCGCGTCCAGCGGCTCGACCACCAGCACCACGGCTTCCGGGTGGTAGTAGACCCGGCCGAGCGTGACCGGGATCGGCCGCACCGAAGCGAGCCGGTCAGCCGCGGCAGCGACCATGACGTCGAGCCTGTCGGCCGGCACCTCGTCGGCAAACCCGACAATGTAGGTCGTCAGGTGCAGCCACCGCCGCTCGACCAGGTCGAGCCTGGCCAGGTCGGCCACGCCTGCCAGCCGTTGCTGCGCCAGTGCGGCAAGCTCAGCCACGGCAGGCTGATCGTGGAACAGCATGTGCCAGTGATAGAGCGGCCGGCCTGGCCGCCGGCCTGGCCGTTGCCACCAGTGCGAACTGAGACTTTCCGGATACCGATTCAAGACTGTCTGCCCGTGATACCACTCAATACTTCACAGCTCCCGCCTGACACCCTCGGTAGCCAGCAAGGATCGGAGGTCGGCCAATGACCACACGTTCCGCGGCTGTGGCCGCGGCACTCCTGGTCAGCTGCGTGAGCCTGGCCGGCTGCACGCTGGCGCACGCGATCTCCCGCGCGGCTCATGACATCCAGCACAACAAGACCATCATCGACCAGTTCAACAACGGGCTGAAGTCGGGCGAGGCGGTTCCGTTCGAGGCGGTCTACCAGACCACCGGCGCCAATCCGGCCACCGTGCGGTACGCGGTCAGGCCGCCGCATGACGTGCTGTTCGCAGAGCAGCAAGCGGGCAGCAGCAGCAGCCAGGCCGACATCGTGGTGAACGCCGCCGGCGCCTACTCCTGCACGCCGCCAGCCGCCGGGGCGGCCAGCGGCCAGTGGACCTGCCAGCGGCTCGGCACCGCACACTCGATCTCCAGTGACGCCATCGCGGACTTCTACACCCCGACCCACTGGGTCAACTTCCTGACCGCGTTCTCGCTGGCCGCGGGGTTCGCCGGGGACAAGCTGTCCACCTCCGACAGCACGGTGAACGGGTTCGCGATGCACTGCGTGGACTTCAGGGCGCACGGCGTCAAGGGCGTCAGCCAGATCTGCACCACCAGGCAGAACATCCTCGGCTACGTCAAGGTAGCCAGCCAGCCAACGAGCTTCGAGATCACCTCGTACACCGCATCGCCGCCTGACTCGCTGTTCCAGCTGCCGGTCGGCGCCAAGATCACCAAGGCTCAGGGCTGAGCCAGCAAGCGCCTGCCGAATCGAGGACACGACATGACCAGGCAGCCATTCTTCACCGGCCGCACGATCGGCCTGACATCAGTCATCGGCATCGGCGCGGCGTTCTTGCTGGCCGGCTGCGGCGGCTCGGCTGCGCCGCAGGCAGGTGGCTCACCGAGCAGCGGGACGTCGGCGAGCCACCCGGCCAGCACGTCCACGCCGAGTTCCGGCGGGTCCTCGCTCGCGGTTCCGTTCCCCACCGCGGTCGGCACCACCTGGGTCTACCGGACGACGGTCGGCGTGACCGGCGGGGAGGTCGGCAAGTCCACCAAGAAGGTCGTCGCCAATACGCAGGTGCCGGCCGGCCAGCGGGTGACCATCGCCGAGACCAGCGAGATCGCCGGCACCCAGACCTCGTCCCGCGGGTACTTCATCATCCACCCGAACGGGTCGATCACCTATCCGTTCAGCCAGCTGAACACCAGCAGCACGGTGACCTCGAGCAGCTCGATCCTCTGGCCGCCCGCGGCCGCCATCAACGCCGGCACGCCGTACCACACCACGATCGTCATTCACGAGCAGGAGGGCACCCAGACCGAGACGGTGACCTCGCACGTCACCGTGCAGGGGAAGGGCACGGCCTCGGTCACCGTGCCGGCCGGCCACTACACCGCCACGGTCATCGACGTGATCATGACCGAGAAGGTGCTCGGCCACACGGTCGGCATCACGGTGACCTCATGGGACGCACCGAACGTGGGCATCGTGAAGTCCCAGGCCGTCATCCACGAGGCCGGCCTCACCGAGGTGGCTGCCACCGACGAGCTCGAGTCCTTCACCCGCGGCTGACCGGAAGCTGGTTCACGGCTGCACCTCGATCCCGATCGATCCCCAGGTCAGCCCGGACGAGCCCATCGGGAAGCCGGCCGAGGACTGCACGGCCAGGTCGGAGTAGCTGCCGAACATGCTGGTACCGCCGCCGGCGACAGCGGTGAACCCGGACGCCGCGGTGAACGTCCCGTTCGTCGAGCCGAGGAACGCGATCTCGCTGTCGGCTGCATGCTGGACGGTGACCGACACTGTCGCGTTCTGGTCTCCGGCCGTCGTCGTGCCCGCGTCGGTGCAGCCCGAGCAGGCCAGTGCCGACTCGCCGCTGCCGAGCTGGATGACGTCGACCCAGGCGGCCGGCGTCAGCGACAGGCCGACGAAGGTGACCGTGACGGCGCTGGTGCCGCCGCTGCCTGTCGCGGTGAACGCGTACAGGTAGTTGCCGCTCGAGCCGGTCGGGTACTGCACGCTGGCCAGCTGCGACGACGAGGAGAACGGGCCGCCGACGACCGGGTTGGCGCCGACCCCGGCGCCCGCACCGGCGAGGTAGACGAGCACTAGGTCGCTGCTGCCGCTGCTGGTGGTCACGGTCGGTCCGGTGCACACCAGCGAGGCCAGCACGCAGGACGCGGTGCCGTTCCCCAGGTCGGTAAGCCCGAGCGAGGTCTGCGCGTCGGCCGTGACGCCGCTGCTCGCCCAGTTGTTGTAGTCGGCGGTCAGCGTCCAGGTGTAGCTGGTCGCCGGGGACAATCCGGTCGCCGTGCACGAGGTGCTGCTCGCCGCCGGGCTCGCCGGGCAGCCGGCCAGCGTGCCGGGCGACTGGGTCAGCGTGTAGCCGGTCTCGGTGGCAGGCCCGGTCCAGGCCAGGCTCGCCGTGCCGGCGCCGGCCGCGGTGGCGGTGAAGCTGGTAGGCGGCGAGATGGTGGCCGCCGCCACCGCGGCACTCTGCCCGGCCGGAGCGGCGCTGAACAGCGCGAAGGCAATGCCGGGCACCGCGACAGTCACCGCGACGACGATCGTGATCAGGACGGGAACGAAGGTCACCCGCGGACTCACGCTCCGCCACCGGCTGCCGCGCATCCTCATGTCAGCTCCACTCGAACGATCCGGCGGCCGGGCACGGCGATCCGGCCGATGGCGAGCCGCCGGCGCAGGACAGGCCGTTGTTGGCCGACTGCACGGCATGCGCGGTCATGATGATCTGCGCGGTGCCGCCCTGGTAGCCGCTCGTCGAGCTGGCGGGCAACAGCACGCTCGCGGTGAACGTCACGCTCGCGCTGGTCACCGCGCTGACGGAGACCAGCTCGTCGTCCAGCTCGTAGCAGGTCGATCCGGACGGCGCGCTGCCAGGGCAGCCGGTCGCGGTGGTCGGCACGGTGTAGCTCACCGCCGGGCCGGCCGAGGTGATCGAGACCTGCAGGTCATTCCCGGCGTCGGCCGGGTTGTACAGGTCGCTGCCGCCGCTGCCTGGCTGGGTCTCGATCAGCACGTCGAGCGCCAGGTAGGCGCTCACCGGGCCGCTGTAGGTCGCGGTGAACGTGCAGGTGCTCGCGGTGTCGTCGGGCAGCAGGCCGGAAACCGGGCAGCCGGAAATGGCGCTGTCGGACAAGGTGACCGTGCCCGCGGCTAACGAGTTACTGCCGCTGGTCTGAGTCGTCGAGAACCGTGCCAGCGTCGCCCCGGCGGCGACGAAGCCGAGCGCTGCCACGGTGGCGGCGGCAAGGGCCAGCGACACCGGCCTGGTGAGCCGGCGCCGCCGCCCCTTACCACCTGCGAACAAGACCTGCACTCAGGTCAGCTCCACTGGAAGGTCGAGTCGTCGCCGTCGGCGTTGCACTGCTGGCCGGCCGCGCAGTCGGCAGGCAGCGCGTTGCTGCCTGCCTGGACCGCGTGGAAGGTCAGCGTGACGGTCGTGCTGCCGCCCTGGTAGGTGTTCCCTGATGCGATCGGCAGCGCGTAGTCGAGCGAGAAATCGACGCTCGTGCCGTTGGTGGCCGGCGTGGTGCTGACCAGCAGGTCACTGGTCGTGCCCTCCGCAAGCGAGGCCGAGGTGCCGCCTTCCTGCTCGTAGGTGGTGCCCGCCAGCGGCGCCGTGCTGGTCACGTACGTGGTCGACGAGCTGTCCGCCAGGTACAGCTGCAGCCCGTTCTTGGTGCCGTCGTACAGCGCGGGGGTGCCGTTCGTGACCGTGATGTCCACGCCGAGGTAGGCGCTGGCGGTGCCGGTGTACTTGACGTTGTAGGTGCAGGTGGTGTCGGAATTGTCGCCGATCGGCGCCCCTGCCGACGAGTCACCGGGCACCATGGCGCTGATCGTGCAGGTCACCGACCCCGCCGAACTCGGGGAGACGCTGACGGTGCCTGCGGTGAACGAGTTGGACCCGCTGCTCTCGGTCGCGCTGAACAGGCCGAAGGTGAAGCCAGCGGTGAGCGTCGCCACCGCCGCGATTGCCGTCGAAGCCGCCGCGGCGATGACGAGCCGCTTCCGGACTGATGCTCGCATCTGGTTATGTCCCCCCTGGGTGGTCGTGTGGTGATTGCCGCTTGTCCATGTCCCTGGCCAGCCGGTACAGCGGCCCGGCCAGGAACCACAGCACGGCCGAGGCCACCAGCAGGCCGGGGACGATGGGCCGGTGCAGCGCGTTCAGCACGTAGCCGCCGGCCCTGATGGACATCGCGAAGACTCCGACGACGTCATACGCCGGCCGGAGGCCTACATCGGGCGCGTTGTTCGCGTCGCCCTTGGTCTGGTATTCGACGAGACCGTGCACCATCCTCCTGGCCACGATCCGGTGCGTAATGATCACCGGGCTGCCGGGCGCGGCGCGGAAGCTGACGACCTGGCCGACCCGCAACTGCCTGGCCTGGGCCGGCGTGACCGCGTCATCCACGATCAGGTCACCGGTCCTGATCACCGGCGTCATCGAGCCGGACAGCACGATCAGCACCGGGTGACCGAAGGCGGTGTACTGGCCGCGCGCCGACAGGTGCGTGGCCACCGCAACGACGACGGCGAGCACGGCGAGCATGCTCACCAGCACCGCGCCGAGCGTGCCCAGCAGGCTCAGCACCAGGCTGAGTCCGCTGCGCCTGGTCGGCACCGTCAGTCCGGCCGGGTGGTGTCGCGCTGTCGCTGTCATCGTGATCAACTCCAGGTAAAGGTGCCTGCGGCCGGGCATGGCTGCCCGATCGTGCTGGTCGTGCAACGGGCCGGCAGCGGGTTGGCCGGCGCCTGAACGGCCTGGACGGTCAGCCGCACCGACGCGGTGCCGCCCTGGTAGGCCGCGCTGGCCGTGGCCGGGAAGTCAGCCGTGACGGTGAAGGTGACCGAGTCACCAGCGGCGAAGATGAGTTCAGGTGTGCTGCCCTGGTACCAGGCGGCAAGCTCGTTCGCGCTGGTCCAGCAGCTGAGCCGGGCCCCGCAACCGGACCTGGCTGGACCGGTGGGCACCAGGTAGCTGGCATGCCCGTCGCTGATCGCGAGCGTCAGCCCGCTGACGTTCGTGCCGTCATACAGCGGCCTGCCGCCGACGCCGGCCGCGGCCGCCACCTGGACCGTCAGCGACAGGTACGCGCCGAGCGAGCCTGTGTAGCTGACCGAGAACGTGCAGCCAGCGCCGCCGGTGCGGCTGCCTGGCAGCAGTATGAAGCCGCAGGTGTGGCTGGCCGAGGCGTTGACGCGCAGCGTGACCGAGCCCGTGCTCGCCTGCCCGGTACCTGATCCGGTGACGCCCGCCGTCGCCGCGGCCACGCCAACCGCCAGCCCTGCCGACAGCACCGGCACCGTGCAGAAGTACAGCACTCGCCAGGGCGGCCGCGCGGTCATCCCGGTCTCCGCACGCCGACCACTTGGACCACGGTGTTGGACCAGGCGGGCTCTTCGGCATGCCTGGCCGGGTCGAACACGGCACAGATGGCCTGCCTGCCCGGCGGCAGGCTGGCGGTGCTGATGCTGGCGGTGCCGCCCCGGCCAGCCGGGACCGGCCGGTGCAAGGCGACCAGACGGCGCAGGCACAGGTAGAAGGTCACGGTCCCGTGCGGCCGGGGCAGGCCGATCGCCAGGACTCCGGCAGTGAACCTGACCTGCTGCCCGGACAGCGACGGGTCAGGATGCGCGGTGAGCAGCACAAGCAGGCCGCGACGGTGATGCGGAGGGCCCGGCTGGCTGCTCGCGGTGCCGTGGTAGGCAAAGGAGAAGGTGACCGTCTGGCAGCGGTTCGGCGCGGTCCTAGCCAGCAGGATCGGCACGCCGAAGCTGGCCGAGCCGGCACCGGGCACCCGCTGCGCCAGCCGGGAGACGGTGACCGCCGGCGGGCTGCCGGTCAGCGCCAGCCCGCCGATGCGCAGATTCGCCGCCGGGCACCCGGCGGGCGGCACCGGCACCGCGATGGTGACCTCGGTCACCGTGATCGGGAAGGCTGCCGGGTTCTGCACGACCAGCGTCAGCGTGGCCCGGACTCCGGGCGCGAGCCCGGTCACCGAGCCGGAGATGCCGAATTCGGTGCCGGAGGTCAGCACTGCGGCTGGCAGCGCCCGACCCGCCTGCGGGAGCAGGAAGGCAACCAGGCCGGCGCCGGTCAGCAGCGCGGCAGCGCCGGCTAACCCGGCGACTACTCCCCGGCGTAACGCCATAAGCCCTGCTCTCCCCCGTGACTCGCCCCGGAGCCTACGGGAGTCACGCAGCCAGCCGTCGGACCCAACTGCGCCGGTCAATTTGGCGTGGCGGCCAGCAAAGGCAGCCCAGATCGGCCAAACAGCGTCCGGCCGGATCTGCTGCTGCCGCAGGTCACCGCGGCTCCGCTGGCTGGCGGTCGTCGCGTGCCGGTCGAACCTGTGTTCTAATCGGGAGATGAGCGGCGACTGGCGCCCCGCCTGGTGGTGCTACCCGGAACGCTGCCCGCACGGGCACGAGTGGGCGCCGGGCCAGGTGACGGTCGGCTGGATGCCGTGCGACTGCCCGCAGGCACTCGGCCAGCCGGGGCGCGGGCACCTGTGGGTGCGCTGCCGGGCGGACGGCTGCCTCGCGATCTGGTATCAGCCGCCGCACCAGGACACCCCGGCTAGCTGACAGACTGTCCAGCATGCAGACCGTGGTAGCCGACCATCCGCTGATCGCGCAGAAGCTGACCGAACTGCGTGACGTCGCCACGCCGAACGAGGTCTTCAGACGGCTGACCGATGAGCTGGTGCAACTGCTCGGCTATGAGGCGACCAGGCACTTGCCGGTGCACGTCACCACCGTGCAGACGCCGGTCGGCACGGCCCAGGGCGTCAAGATCACCTCGCCGCCACCGCTGCTCGTGCCGGTGCTGCGCGCCGGGCTCGGGCTGCTCGCGGGCATGTCACGGCTGCTGCCGAGCGCGGACGTCGGCTTCGTCGGCATGGTCAGGGACGAGACCACGCTGATCGCGACCAGCTACGCGCAGCGGCTGCCGACTGACCTGTCCGGCCGCGATGCCTTCGTGCTTGACCCCATGCTGGCGACCGGCGGCACCATGCAGGCCACGATCAGGATGCTGCTTGACCGTGGCGCCGCAACGGTCACCGCGGTCTGCCTGGTGGCAGCGCCCGCGGGCATCGACCGGGTGGCAGCTGCCTTTGCCGGGCCGGAGCAGGACAGGATCCGGGTGGTGACCGCCGCCGTCGATCCCGAGCTGAACTCCCGCGGTTACATCGTGCCCGGCCTCGGCGACGCGGGTGACCGGCTGTTCGGCCCGGCCGAGTAGCGGCTAGCTCACCCCGGCGGCCGCAGCCGCGGCGAAACCCGGCTTGATCACGTCGTTGATCAGCGTCAGCCGCTCGTCGAACGGCGCGAACGCGCTCTTCATCGCGTTGATGGTGAGCCAGCGCACGTCGGCGAGCCGGTAGCCGAACGCGTCGGCCAGCGCGGCGAACTCAGACGACAGCGTCACGTTGCTCATCAGCCTGTTGTCGGTGTTGACCGTGACCCGGAAGGTCAGGTCGCGCAGCACGCCGATCGGGTGCTCCTTGATCGACGGCGCGGCACCGGTCTGCACGTTCGAGGTCGGGCACATCTCCAGCGGGATCCTGCGGTCGCGGATGTACGCGGCAAGCAGCCCAAGCTGCGGCGCCGAGCCGTTCATGCCGGGCGTGATGTCGTCGATGATCCGCACGCCGTGGCCGAGCCGGTCGGCACCGCACCACTGGACCGCCTCCCAGATCGACGGCAGCCCGTACGCCTCGCCCGCGTGGATCGTGATGTGGAAGTTCTCCCTGGCGACGTACTGGAACGCGTCCAGGTGCCGGCTCGGCCGGTTGCCGATCTCAGGGCCCGCGATGTCGAAACCGACAACGCCCCGGTCCCGGTACCGCACCGCGAGCTCGGCGATCTCCAGCGACCTTGCCGCCTGGCGCATCGCGGTGAGCAGCGCGTACACCGTGATGCCGCGCCCGGCGCTGCCGCGGCTGAACCCGTCGAGCGCGGCCTCGACGACCTCGTCGAGGCTGAGGCCGCCGTCTAGGTGCTGCTCGGGCGCGAACCTGATCTCGGCGTAGACGATGCCGTCGGCTGCGAGATCTTCCGCACACTCGGCCGCGACCCTGCTGATCGCCGCCGCTGTCTGCATCACGCCCACCGTGTGCTTGAACCCCTCGAGGTAGAGCTCGAGGTTGCCGCGCCAGGCCGCCTCGGTCAGCCTGGCCGCGAGCTCGTCTGGGTCGGTCGTCGGCAGCCCCTTGTATCCGTACTGCGCAGCGAGCTCGACGATCGTGGCCGGCCTGAGGCCGCCGTCAAGGTGGTCATGCAGGAGCACCTTGGGGACGTTGCGGATCTCCTCGAGGGTGAGCGACATGCGGTTATTCTCCCAGACCAAGACAGAAGGCCGGTGATCGCCGGTTGGCTATGATCATCGCACCCAGGCGGCGAAGCCAATCAGGAGCACCCATGTCAGCAGATGCGTACGCGGCAGCGGCCGCGAGCGCCGCGCGGCTCGCCGAACTCACCGGCGTGCCGGAACACGACGCGGCCGTGGTGCTCGGCTCGGGCTGGTCCGCCGCGGCCGACGCGCTCGGCCCCGCCTCTGTCGAGGTTCCGCTCGCAGCGGTCGGCGGATTCGCCGAGCCCGCGGTCGCCGGGCACGTGCCCGCGGTGCGGTCGGTCACGATCGGGCAGCAGCAGGTGCTGGCGTTCCTCGGCCGGGTGCATCTGTACGAGGGCCACTCGCCCGCCGCGGTGGTGCACGGGATCAGGACCGCGATCGCCGCCGGCTGCCGCACCATCGTGCTCACCAACGCGGCCGGCGGCATCAGGGCGGACATGCGGCCGGGGCAGGCCGTGCTGATCAGCGATCACCTCAACCTGACCGGCCGGTCGCCGCTTGAGGGAGCGGCGCCCCCTGCTGGCTACCCTGGCAGGTTCACCGACCTGACCGACCTGTACTCGGCGCGGCTGCGCGCCATCGCGGCTGCGGTCGCCGCAGAGCCGGGCAGCACCGGGCCTGGGCTTGCCGAGGGCGTGTACGCGGCGCTGCCGGGCCCGCACTACGAGACGCCAGCGGAGATCAAGATGCTCAGGACGGCCGGCGCCGACCTGGTCGGCATGTCCACCGCGCTCGAGGCGATCGCGGCCAGGCACCTGGGCGCCGAGGTGCTCGGCATCTCGCTGGTCAGCAACATGGCGGCGGGCATGTCGGGTCAGCCGCTCGACCACGCCGAGGTGGTGGCCACCGGCCAGGCACGGGCGGCCAGCATGGGCAGCCTGATCGCCGAGGTGCTGGCCGGGGCGTGCTGACTTGCTACCGGAAACCCTGCGTGCGCAGGTACAGGCGTGGATCGCCGCCGATCCTGACGAGCGCGACCGGGCCGAGCTGACCGCGCTGCTCGCCGACGACGGCGAGCAGGCGGCAGCCGAGCTTGCCGACAGGTTCGGCGGGCGGCTGCAGTTCGGCACCGCCGGGCTGCGCGGCGTGGTGGCCGCCGGGCCGAACCGGATGAACCGCGCGGTGGTGCGCGCTACCTCGGCCGCTGTCGCGCAGTGGATATGGCGCGGCGGTCAGGACGCTGCCGAAGCCGGGGTGGCGATCGGCTGTGACGCCAGGAACCGCAGCGCGGACTTCGCGCAAGAGGCGGCGCTGGTGCTGGCAGGCGCGGGGATCACCGTGCACCTGCTGCCGGCCAGGCAGCCGACGCCGCTGCTCGCGTTCGCGGTCAGGCACCTCGGCGCGGCGGCCGGCATCATGATCACCGCCAGCCACAACCCGGCGGCCGACAACGGCTACAAGCTCTACCTCGGCGACGGCGCCCAGGTCATCCCGCCGGCCGATCAGGAGATCGAGGCCGCGATCGGGCAACTCGGCCCGGTTGGCTCGATCCGGCTGGCCGAGCCGGACAGCCCGCTGCTGCGCAGGCTTGGCGACGAGATCGCCGCCGCCTACCTGGACGCGATCTGCGCGACCGCGTCGGCCAGGCCGCACGCCGCCTGGCTGCGGTTCGTCTACACGCCGCTGCACGGCGTCGCCGGATCACTGGCGCTGCGCGCATTCGGGCAAGCCGGGTTCCCAGAACCTGATGTGGTGGCGGCGCAGGCCGAGCCCGACCCCGACTTCCCGACTGTGGCGTTCCCGAATCCCGAGGTGCCAGGCGTGCTCGACCTGGCCCTGGCCCAGGCCCGGCGGTCTGGCGCCGACCTGGTGATCGCGAACGACCCCGACGGCGACCGGCTCGCGGTGGCGGTGCCTGATGCGGACGGCGGCTGGCGGACGCTGACCGGCGACCAGGTCGGTGCGCTGCTCGGCAGCTACCTGATCGGCAAGTTCCCGGCCGAGACGCAGAACGGTACCGACAATCGGCTGGTCGCATCGACGATCGTGTCAGGCAGCCTGCTCGGCAAGATCACGGCCGAGGCAGGCGCGCAGTACGTCGAGACGCTGACCGGGTTCAAGTGGATCGTCAGGGCCGGCGACGCGCGGCCTGACCTTCGCTTCCTGTTCGGCTACGAGGAAGCGCTCGGCTACTGCGTCGGCACCGTGGTGCGGGACAAGGACGGCATCTCCGCGGCGCTGGCGCTGCTCGGCCTCGCTGCCGCGGCGAGGTCGGCGGGCAGTTCGCTGCTCGACGCCTACGACACCCTCGAACGTGCGCATGGTGTGCACCTGACCGACCAGATCACGGTGCCGAGCACGACGCCGGTGTATGTGATGGCCGGGCTTCGCGCCAGTACCCCGGCCGAGCTCGGCGGCGAGCCGGTGCTGTCGGTCAGCGACCTGACCGGCGGCACCTCGCAGCTGCCGTCGGCCGACGTGCTGAGCTACCGGCTGCCGGACGCGCGCGTGGTGATCAGGCCGAGCGGCACCGAGCCGAAGATCAAGGCCTACCTGGAGGTGGTGCAGCACGTGCTCGACGGCGACCTCGCGGCGGCCAGGCAGCTTGCGGCCGGCCGGATGGCCAGGCTGATCCCGGCGGTCCAGGCGGTGCTGGCAGGCCGCGATGGCTAGCCGGACTGGCTAGAAGTCGAAGCCGCCCGGCTTGCCGTTGCGGTCGGCGATCAGCCCGGCGATGGTGGCGATCGCGATCTCGGCTGGCTTGCGAGAGCCGATGTTGAGGCCGATCGGCCGGTGCACCCGGCTGATCTCCTCCGGCGGCACGCCGAGGTCAGCGAGCGCCTGCACGTGCGGTCCCTGGTGCCGCGGGTTGCCCATGATGCCCACCCAGCGCGCGTCGCTGGCCAGCGCGTCCCGCAGCAGCACGCCGAGTTCCGGCCGGTGATGGTCGGTCACCACCACGTCGGCGGCGCCCGCGGTGAACCCGTCGACGCCGTCGGCCAGCATGGCGCCTGCCGCCTTGGCCGAGGCCGCCAGCTCGGCGTCTGGCTCGACCAGCACTGCCTGGTAGCCAGCGTCGCTTGCGTACCGCATCAGCAGTTCGGCCACCGGCGTGGCAAACACCGCGACCAGGATCTTGTCGGCTTCGTCTGGCTCGTGCACGTGCCCGTGCGCGACCTCGCACGCCGGGTCTTCAACCGGACTGGTCATGTGTTCGAGCTTGCCACCCGCCCGTTGATGGCGGCAAATGACCGGCACAATGGATGCATGCGACTGAGTGCACGCAACAAGATCCCTGCCAGGGTGACCGGCATCACCACCGGTGAGGCAACCGCCAACATCGAGCTCGACGCTGGCGGCACCAGGCTGGTGGCGTCGATCACCGTCGAGGCGGCACGAGAGCTCGGCCTCACCGAGGGCGCCGAGGTGATCGCGATCGTGAAGGCATCGGACGTCATCGTGGCGGTGCCCGACTAGCGACATCAGTTCAACGTGCTGCGATTCGCAGCGAACGTAGCTGCGCAATGCCAAGCTGTGCTCCGAGGGGCCACCAAGCGGAAAGGGAGCACCGCACATGGCAGCCGATCCTTGGCCATTGATCCATGCGGAGCGAGCAGCGCTCGCCGCAGACCTTGAGCACCTCGACGACAGCACCTGGCAGACTCCCTCGCTGAACGCCGAGTGGTCGGTTCGCGAGACCCTCGGTCACATGACCGCCACGGCCAAGATGACGCCGGTCAGGTTCTTCGCCAAGTTCGCCGGCGCCGGCTTCAACTTCAACGCGATGACGTCGCGTGACGTGACGGCGGAGACGGCCGGCACGCCCGCGGAGAACCTCGCCACGTTCCGCGGCGTGACCAACGCGACCACGCACCCGCCGGGGCCGGTCGAGTCCATGCTCGGCGAGGCCATCATCCACGCGGAGGACATCCGCCGCCCGCTCGGCATCAAGCGCGACTACCCGATGGAAGCCGTCGTCAGGGTCGGTGACTTCTACAAGAAGTCGAACCTGATCGTCGGCGCCAAGAAGCGGATCGACGGGCTGCGGCTTTCCGCCTCCGACACCGAGTGGAGCACGGGCAGCGGACCCGAGGTGCGCGGCCCGATGCTGTCGCTGGTGCTGGCGATGACCGGCAGGTCGGCAGCGCTTGACGACCTGACCGGCGACGGCGTCGAGGCACTGCGGTCCAGGTTCCCGGCAAGCCAGGCCGTTGCCTGAGGCGGCGGGCTATTCAGGGACGCCGCTGCCGGTCAAGCTCGGCATCGGGGAGGGCGACGAAGTCGCCGTCATCGGAGCACCCGAGTGGTTCGAGGACATGATCGAGGCGCTACCTGACGTTCCCGTCCTGCATACGGACCTGGCGGAGAACGCACGGTATGACGTCATCGTCGCGTTCGTCACGCGGCGTGCGGAACTCGAGGCGGAGCTGCCGCGGCTGCGGTCCAGGATGGCGCCGGCCTGCGGGCTGTGGATCGCCTGGCCGAAGAAGGCGGCAAAGGTGCCGACCGACATGACCGAGCACGTGGTCAGGGAGGTCGCGCTGCCGACCGGCCTGGTGGACAACAAGGTGTGCGCGATCGACCAGACCTGGACCGGGCTGCGGCTGGTGATCAGGAAGGAACTGCGCTGAGCGGGCTTGCCGCTAGCGCATCAGCTGCACGCCCTCGAAGTAACCAAGGTCCTCGCGGTACAGCTCGAGGCCGACGCCGTTCGGGTCGCGGAAGTACATGCTGTTGTCGGCACCGCGGTCCGGCCCGAGGTAGTCCACGCCTGCCTGCTCCAGCCGCTTCTTGGCCGCGTCGAACTGCTCCTGGGTGACCGAGATGGCCAGGTGCTGCACGCCGCCGATGGTTTCCTGCCAAGCCGGGTGCTCGTAGCCAGGGAAATCGAAGAAGCCGAGCAGGTTGTGATTGCCGATGTCGAAGAAGAAGTGGTTCGACCCGGCGTAGTCCCTGTTCTCCACCAGCTCGACCAGCGGGAAGCCGAGGAACTCCTGGTAGAACTTGATGGTCTCCTCCGCGTCCTTGCAGATCAGCGCCAGGTGGTGCACTCCGCTGACGGTGCTGGCCGGCCGCTCCGCCAGCGGCCTGAGGTAGCGCTTGCGCAGCTCCTCGCGGCGGGCCCTGACCTTGGCAAGCTCCTCGCCCTGTGGCTCTGGCATGACGGCCTCCCTCGCGGTGGTGACGCTACCAACGTAGCGCGGGGACGCGCCCCGAGGGTTAGGCGCTGCGCAGGACGCGTCCCCGCGGGTCAGGTGCCGGCGCTGTGCAGCTGCGCGGCCTCGGCGTCGAGGCCGCGATGCCGCCACGCCCAGCCGCGCACGCCGTGCGCGACCTGCGTCAGCTCGGACGGCGGTACCGCGATCACCGGACAGCGCGCGTGCGCGAGGCAGTACCTGCTCACGTGGCAGCCGAGCGTCCGGCCGGCCGGGCCGCGTCGCCCGGTCCCGATCACCAGCAGGTCGCCCGTCCCGGCGGCCGCCTCGACCAGCACCCTGCCCGCGTCGCCGCGGCCGATGGCCGGCTGGAAGTCGAGCTGTGCTGGCTGGCCGCCAAGGCCGAGATCGATGGCAGCCCACAGCCGCTGCCATGCGGCGTCGGTCCATGCGTCGCGCAACTGCTGGCAGGGGAACCGGCGGTCGGCGAGTTCGCCGCCGGGCGGCAGCCAGGCATGCAGCGGAATCAGCTGCGCGTCGTGCGTCCTGGCCAGGTCGGCCGCGTACCGCAGCACCTGAAGGCTGGCTGGTGATCCACTCACCCCGGCAATAACCCTGCCGACGTTCACGATCTTCACTTCCAATGACCGGATCCGCCGTTGGATCCCTCGTACCAGTCAACCGCACCCGGCGGACGCGGTGCCCGGTCCTGACAGCTTTCAGGCGGCTTAGCTGCCCGAACATGCACGATTCATGCAAGCAAGTTGACGAGACCTCATCTAAATTGATAGTGTCTCTCGTATTAGAGCTACATGCATAGAAGATCTACTCTCACCAGGAAGGCAGGCTCGCCATGAGCAACCTGCAGCCTCAGGTCACCGGCCGGCGCCGCTGGTGGGCGCTCGGCGCACTCTCGCTGAGCGTCCTGGTCGTGGCACTCGACCTGTTCGTGCTGACCCTCGCGCTGCCGACGATCTCGGCCGACCTGCATGCGTCGAGCAGCGACCTGCAGTGGTTCATCGATGCCTACAGCCTGGTGCTCGCCGCTGCGCTGCTGCCGGCCGGCCTGCTCGGTGACCGGTTCGGCCGCAAGCGGCTGCTGACCGGCGCGCTGGTGCTGTTCGGCCTGTCCTCGCTGGCCTGCGCGTACGCCGGCTCCACCGGCGAGCTGATCGCGGCGCGCGCGGTGCTCGGGCTCGCCGCGGCAGTGATCATGCCGCTGTCGCTTGCCGTGCTGCCGGTGATGTTCACCGAGGCCGAGCGGCCAAGGGCGATCGCTGCCGTCGGCGGCGCCACGTTCCTCGGCTACCCGATCGGGCCGATTCTCGGCGGCTGGCTGCTCGACCACTTCTGGTGGGGCTCGGTGTTCCTGATCAACGTGCCGGTCGTCATCATCGCGCTGATCGCGGTGACCTGGCTGATGCCAGAGTCGCGTGCCGCCCGGCGGCCCAGGATCGACCTGGTCGGCGTGCTGCTGTCCGCCGTCGGGCTGACCGGGCTGACCTACGGCTTCATCAAGGCCGGCCAGGACGGCTGGTCCGACGGCACGGCGATCATCACGATGGCGGTCGGCGCCGCGGTGCTGGCCGGCTTCGTCGGCTGGGAGCGTGCGGTCAGCGCGCGGTCCGGTAGCCAGCCGCTGGTGCAGCTGTCGCTGTTCCGGTCGGCGGGATTTTCCTGGGGCACGGCGCTGTCCACCATGGTGACGTTCGCCTTGTTCGGCATCACCTATGCGATGCCGCAGTACTTCCTCGACGTGCGCGGGTTTGACTCGCTCGCCAGCGGCGTCAGGCTGCTGCCGCTGATCGGCGGGCTGGTCGTCGGGCTCGGCGTCGGGCAGCGGCTGCAAACCCCGCGCCGCGGTGCCGGCGGCACGCCGCTGGTCAGCGTGAAGATCATCGCGGCCGCTGGCTTCGCGATCATGGCGGCCGCGCTGGCGGTGGGCACCGGCACCGGTCCGGCCAGCAGCACCGGGTATGTCGTCAGCTGGTTCGCGCTGACCGGTCTCGGGCTCGGCCTGGCCATGCCAACCGCGCTGAACGCCGCGCTCGGCGCGCTGTCAGCCGAGCGCAGCGGGTCAGGCTCGGCGCTGATGACCGCGATGCGCCAGGTCGGCGGCACCATCGGCGTCGCGGTGCTCGGCACCGTGCTGGCCACCGTCTACCGCAGCCACCTGGCCGTGACCGGGCTGTCGGCGCAGGCAGCCAGCCAGGCACGCAGCAGCGTTGCCGGCGGGGTGGCGGTCGCGGCGCACGCACACTCGGCGGCGCTGGCCGGCAGCGTGCACGCCGCCTACTCCTCGGGCGTCGACTCGATGCTCTGGGTCTGCGCGGGGATCGCGATCGCCGCCGCGGTGCTTGCCGCGCTGTTCCTGCCACGGCGGGCCGGGAACGCCGCGGCCCCGGCCGCGGCCGCCGGTCAGGACGGCGACACTGCCGCTGCGCTCGGCAGCCCCAGCGTGGCCGGCGCCAGCGTGGCCGGCGCCGGTGTGGCTGGCCGCGGCGCGGACCGGCCGAAGGGAGAATGACTGCCATGACCGAGGTGCCTGCTAGACCGGCGGGCCTGCGCGAACGCAAGAAGGCCAAGACGCGTGCTGCCATCAGGGAGCACGCGCTCCGGCTGTTCCAGCAGCAGGGCTACGCGGCGACCACGGTCGAGCAGATCGCGGACGCCGCGGAGGTCTCCCCCGCTACCTTCTTCCGGTACTTCCCGACCAAGGAAGATGTCGTGCTGCAGGACGACTTCGACATCGTCACGCTGGCCGCGCTCGAGGCGCAGCCGCCAGAACTGAGCCCGGTCGCCGCGTTCCGCGCCGCCGCGATGGAAGCGTTCAACTCGATGTCAGAGGACGACATGGCCAGGTTCGCCGAGACCACCAGGCTGACGCTTGACGTTCCCGAAATCAGGGCCAGGGCGCTCGAAGAGCTGCGCAGGACCACGGAGGTGATCGCGGCGGCCATCGCCCGCAGGACCGGCAGGAATGCCGACGACTTCGCGGTCAGGAACCTGGCAGGCGCGATCATCGGCGTGATCATGTCCGCGACCATGCCGTGGCAGGCCGAATTCGGCACCGACGTGGCCGAGATCTACCACAGGATCGACCAGGCGCTCACTCACCTCGAGGCCGGCCTGCCGCTCTAGCCGCGCCCTGCCGGGCCCGGCCGGTTGACCTGCGGCGACACCGGTAGCACAGTGCTGCCACACCGGCCCCTGTCATCGTGTTGCGCAAGACGGCGCAGCAGCCGCATGCGCACCGGAAGGAGCTCGGCCATGGGGGGACCAGTCTTCGATGCCAGCGGACCACCCGACGTAACAGCCGCCAGCGAGCCAAGCCGGCGCACTCGCGTGTTCGTGATCGTCGGCCTGCTGGTAGTCGCGCTTGCCCTCGGCGGCGTGGTCGTTGCGCTGTCCGGCGGGCACGGTCATAACGCACACGGCGCCAACTCGTTCGACGACACCGGCAATCAGGCCGTCTCCGGCCTTGCGTTCAGCCCGAACGGCAATTACCTGGCGGTGGCGGACGCCAATGGTAACGCCGACCTGTGGAACACCAGTACCCACAACATCACCGTGCTGAGCGATCCCAAAGACCAGCAGGCCGGAGCCGTGGCATTCAGCCCGAACGGCTCGACACTGGCCGTCGGCGCCGCCTACGACACGATCCTGGCTGGCTTCACCGACTTGTGGAGTGTGTCAACCGGCAAGCTGATCGCCCGGTTGTACGCCCCCCATTTCCTGCCCGTCGCCGTGGTCAGCGTGGCGTACAGCCCGAACGGCAAGATGCTGGCGGCAGCTGACACGGGCGGCTTCCTGTCGCTGTGGAACACCGCTTCGGACAAGCTGCTGGCCGGCCTGACCGACCCGAATGCCGGTGACGACCTCTCGGTCGCCTTCAGCCCGGATGGCAGCGTGGTCGCCGCCGGCGACGATGGCGGATCGATCTACCTGTACAGCACGAGCACGCACAACATGATCGCCACCCTGCAGGACCCTGGCAACGTCAACGTCAACGGCCTGGCCTACGACCCGCAAGGCGTCGTGCTCGCCGCCGCCGACGGCAACGGCCTGACCTACCTCTGGGACACCAGCACCCGCCGGATTCTCGGCACCTTGCAGGACCCGCACGGCGATGGCGTGAACTGCCTGGCGTATAGCGCGGCCGGCAGCCTGCTGGCCACCGGCGACCGCAATGGCGTGACCTACCTGTGGAACACCAGCACCGACAAGCTCATGGCCAGCTTTGGCAAGGCAACCGGCCACGGCGTCAAGGCTGTCGCGTTCGGACCAGACGGCACGCTCGCCGTGGGGCACAACAACGGCGTGGTCGACATCTGGAAGGTGAAGTTCTGATCTCGCCAGGAAACCTTGGCTCGGCCAAGGAATGTTGCGCGTTCAACTAGTGTTGGTGCCAGCAGACGAGAGCCGAGGAGGTCGTCATGCCAGCCGTGACCGTCGACAACATCCTGCTGCTGCCCAGGATCTCCGAGCCAGCCAAGGCAGCCGCCACGGACAGGAAGGTGCTGGCGGTGACGACCGCGCCCAAGGGCTTCGAGGGCGAGGGCTTCCCGGTCCGCCGCGCGTTCGCCGGAGTCGATTTGCGGGCTCTCGACCCGTTCATCCACATGGACCAGATGGGCGAGGTTGACTACGCGCCCGGTGAGCCCAAGGGCACCGCGTGGCATCCGCACCGCGGCTTCGAGACCGTCACCTACATCATCGACGGCACGTTCAGGCACCAGGACTCCAACGGCGGCGGCGGCCTGATCACCAACGGCGACACCCAGTGGATGACCGCAGGCGGCGGCATCTTGCACATCGAGGAGCCGCCGGAGGACCTGGTCATGACCGGCGGGCTGTTCCACGGCTTCCAGCTTTGGGTGAACCTGCCCAAGCGGCTGAAGATGGCACCGCCCAGGTACCAGGACATCAGGGCAGGCCAGGTCGCGCTGCTCAGCTCGGCGGACGGCGGCGCGCTGGTCAGGGTCATCGCGGGCGACGTGGCCGGGCACCCTGGCCCCGGCATCACGCACACCCCGATCACCCTGCTGCACGCCACCGTCGAGCCGGGCGCCCAGCTCAGGCTGCCCTGGCGTGCCGACTTCAACGCGCTCGGCTACGTGCTGGCCGGGTCGGGCACGGTCGGCGCCGAGCAGCGGCCGGTGCGTACCGGCCAGCTTGCCGTGTTCGGCCCTGGTGACGTGCTGACGTTCGGGGCGCAGCGGCGGATGGACGGGCCTGGCGAGAAGCTGGACATCCTGGTGCTCGGCGGCGAGCCGATCAGGGAGCCGGTCGCCGCATACGGGCCATTCGTGATGAACACCAAGGCCGAGCTGGTCCAGGCGTTCGAGGACTACCAGGCCGGCCGGCTCGGCACGATCCCGGCCGAGCGCACCGTGCTGCCCGACGAGCCGCACCCAGGCCACGACGTGCTCTGAGCCGAGCCCTCGCGGGCGTCGCACCGGTTACGGCAGCGACGCCCGCACTGCTCCGCGGCGCCATCCAGCGTCCCGCTCGCCGACCCTGCGGACCTCGAAAGTGAAGCAGCCGTACTCGACCGCGCGTGCGTGCACCACCGCGACCGCCGGATCGGCGAACAGCTGCGCAAGCACGGCCTCGCCCGCCGCGACGTCGGCCAGCTCGGCGGCCTCGGCCAGCCGCCCGCCGAGAATCCGGCCGTCATCGCCGTAGCAGCGCAGCACCCGGCGCTGGCCGGTGAAGTCCGCAGGGAAGCCAGCTCCGGCTGGGCCTGGGCACGGCGAAGGGTGGATGAACACCGGGCCCACCTCGTCG
>JASHQL010000421.1 GCA_030039155.1 Streptosporangiaceae bacterium
AAGCGGGCCGGCCAGCCGCGCACGGCACCGGCTGGCGGCCGGCCGGCCGGCCGATCCCGCCGGACGCCGGGATCCGGGCCGCGCCATACTTCGTCACGCTCAGGTTCCAGCAGGTGCACGAGCCGGCGGCCGTCACCGACGCGCTGACCGGCAAGATCATCGCAACCATCCCGGCGCCGGTGGCGGTCGACCCGGCCGGCTTCCAGGCAGTGTCGGCTGCCGCTGACGACCGCACGTTCGTGCTGGCCGGCGATCGCCAGCCCAGTGACCAGGCCCAGCTCTATGAGCTGCAGCTCGGCCGCGGCGGCCGGCCGTTGCCGCTGCGGCGGCTCCGGCTGCCGGTCAGCCTGGCCGGCCTGCCGGTCTTCGCGCTGTCGCCCGATGGCAGCAGGCTCGCGGTGGCGGTGCGGCACGACAGCGCCGTCGAGGTGATCACGCTGGCCACCGGCCGGTCCAGGCTCTGGCGGCCGGCTGACCGCCGGCAAGTCACCGGCCTGGCCTGGGCGGGCGAGCAGACGCTCGCGGTGAGCTGGTACCGGATCGCCAGCGCGCTGGCCAGGAAGGTCGGGCCGTCAGGTGGCCTGGGCCTGCTGTCAGCCGAAGGGCCGGGCGGCAGCCTGGCCGAGGCGCGGCTGCTGATTCCCGCGTCGGTCCGGTTCGGCGGCTACCGCGGGGTCATCAACCCGCTGGTCAGCGCGGACGGCTCGGCCATCTTCGCGACCATGAGCCAGGACCAGGGGCCGGACCACTGGGCGGTGGTCGTGCAATTCTCCGGGCGGACCGGCAAGCCGCTGCGGATGGTTTCCAAGGCGATCATGGAGTCCGGCATGGGCCGGTGGTGCGGCGCGGTCTGGGCCGACCCGGCCGGCCAGCGGGCCGCCCTGGTCTGCCAGACCGAAGGCGTCTCCAGCCAGTCGCCGACGGCCAGCAGGCCGGCCGGTCAGCGGGCGAACGGCCGCTTCCACCGCGTCGACCTGCACGTGCCTGACTACAACGAGTCCGTGCCGACCAGTACGTTCATCGGCTGGTGACGTCACGCAGGACGCGGCTGCAGGGCCTGGGCGAATGCTGCCTCGTCGCGGGTGGAGATCCGGATCATCCGCTCGCCTGGGACAGTGCCCGGCTTCCAGTGCACCCTGGTGACCCCGCGCAGCTGGGCCTGCCAGCCTTGCCCGGTGAGCGCCACGATCGTGTGCCTGCCGTCCGGCCTGGTGGCCACCGAGACCGAATCGCGCGGAACCGCGAGCCAGACGGCCGGCGCGGACGGCCGCGGCGGCCTGAAGATCGCCAGGATGGTGTCGGCCAGCGCGGTCACGTTGCCGATGCCGTCGAACGACACGGCGACCGGCGGCGCGCTGTCGTCCGGCAGGTAGCCTGCGCCGTCGAACCGCGCGAGGGCGTTCCAGGTGCCGATGAACTCGGCAGCTGCCCCGATCGGCAGCGGGTTGTTGCGGGCATCGCTGCGCATGCCGAGCGCGCTGACGCTGATGGGCTCCTTGCGTCCCATCGGCACCAGCATCGGCTGTCCGGGCATCGGGCCTCCAGCTGCAGGCGGCGGGTCTTGTTCATCAATCAGACGCGCGGCTGACCGCCGGGGTTGATCCGCTTCTTGCCAGGCAGCTGATCAAGTCCGCTACACTCGGTCACGTCATGATTCGCGGCCTGCTTCTTCGCTGCCGCGGCGAGGCCCGGTAACCAGCCCGGTCGGCCCCTCGCCGCGGGCCGATCTGCTGCGCCGACCGACTCCCTGAAGCCCGGTTGGAAGCAGCAAGGAGCCCGGAAGATCATGACCAGCCAGAACCGCCAGCGCCCGTCTGGCATGCCCTGCCACCGCTACCGCCCGTTCCCGCCGGTCGACCTGCCGGACCGGACCTGGCCGTCACGCACCATCACGACCGCACCGCGCTGGCTGTCCACCGACCTGCGGGACGGCAACCAGGCGCTGATCGACCCGATGAACGCCGCGCGCAAGCAGGCCATGTTCGAGCTGCTGGTGCGGATGGGCTACAAGGAGATCGAGGTCGGCTTCCCGGCCGCCAGCCAGACCGACTTCGACTTCATCCGCAGCCTGATCGAGACCGGCGCGGTGCCGGACGACGTCCGGATCTCGGTGCTCACCCAGGCCCGCGAGGAGCTGATCGAGCGGACCGTGCAGTCGCTGGCCGGCGCCAGGCTGGCCACCGTGCACCTGTACAACGCGGCGGCGCCGATCTTCCGCAGCGTGGTGTTCGGCTGGCACGGCGACGGCCGGGATGAGTGCAAGGCGGTCGCGGTGCAGGGCACCCAGGCCGTGATGAAGTACGCGGAGCAGTACCTGGCCGGCACCGACTTCGGCTACGAGTACTCGCCGGAGATCTTCATGGACACCGAGCTTGACTTCGCCGCGGAGATCTGCGAGGCGGTCATGGACGCCTGGCAGCCGGAGCCGGGCCGGGAGATCGTGCTGAACCTGCCCTGCACGGTGGAGCGGTCCACGCCGAACGTCTACGCCGACCAGATCGAGTGGATGAGCCGCAACCTGTCCCGGCGGGAGCACATCGCGCTGTCCGTGCATACGCACAACGACCGCGGCACCGCGATCGCGGACGCCGAGCTTGCCGTGCTGGCCGGGGCGCAGCGGGTCGAGGGCTGCCTGTTCGGTAACGGCGAGCGGTCGGGCAACGTGGACCTGGTCACCCTCGGGCTGAACCTGTACAGCCAGGGCATCGACCCGATGATCGACTTCAGCGACATCGACGCGATCAGGCGGACCGCCGAGTACTGCAACGGCATCGGCGTGCACGAGCGGCACCCGTACGCGGGCGACCTGGTCTACACCTCGTTTTCCGGCTCGCACCAGGACGCGATCAAGAAGGGCTTCGATCACCTGGACCGGCTGGCCGCCCGCGCGGGC
>JASHQL010000422.1 GCA_030039155.1 Streptosporangiaceae bacterium
AGTACGACATGGTCTTCGGCACGCCGTGCAGCAAGAACACCGGCTCGCCTGCGCCGCCGATCGCGTAGTGGATGTCCACGCCGTTGACCTTGGGCTTGCCATGCGCGAGCCGGACTCCGGCGTGGTCAGCCAGGGTGATCTGGCCTGTCATGGTGCCACCGTAGGCAGCAACGGCAGGCGGCGGCTTCGGTCAGATGACTGCCGGCTACATGCCGTGCCGGTAGAGCCAGTCCAGGCAGGCGCCGGCGACGTCGCGCCAGCCGTGATCGATGGTCAGCGAATGACCGCGGTCAGGGAACTCGATCAGGTCGTGAATCGTGTGCGCGCTCCGGTACTGCTGCAGCGCGAGCCTGGTGACGGCCTCGGCGACCTGCTGGTCCTGGCCTGCCATGACCAGCAGCAGCGGCCCGTGGTTGTCGATGGCCGCGCTCGCCCTCGGCGGTGGGTGCAGGGAGAAGCCGGGATCGGCCGCCTCGAACAGCGGGCGGCCCGGTGCCGGGATGCTCCAGCGCCGGTAGAGCATGTCGGATTCGTCGCGGTCCACGAAGTTGCCGAAGCTGTACCGGAACTGCTCGGCGGTCAGCGAGACTGCGCGGTGCCGGCCGGCCGGGCTGCGGAAGGCCGGAAGCGCCGACCACAGCGATGACAGCGGCAACGGCAGCCTGCCGGTGATCCGCGCCGCGTCGATCGCGATGGCCGCGGTCGCGCGATCCTGGCCGAGCAGCTGCTCGGCGATCATGCCGCCGAAGGAGTGGCCGATCAGGACGGGCTTGGCCGGCAGGCTGTCGATGATCGCCGCGTAATGGCCGATCGCGTCGGCGATGCCGTGCCCGGCGATGCGCTCCGGGTTCGTGCGGGCGGCCGCCACCGTGTCGGGTACCCCTGGCCAGCCTGGTGCGGCGGCCCGGTAACCTGCCGCCTCGAACACCTCCGCCCACCGCGCCCAGGACAGCGGGTGCAGCCACAGGCCATGAATGAAGATCACCGGGATCGGCTGGTCCGGCATCGGCTTGTCCCGTCTGGTGATGGCGGCGAACGCCACCCCATCGTGCGCGGCTCGCGCGGCGCCGGTCTTGAGTCAGCTGACTGTCAGGCCGGGTCGACGTGGCCGGCGAGCTGGGCGCGCGAGGTGATGCCGAGCTTGGGAAAGATGCGGTACAGATGCGATCCGACGGTTCGCGGGGAGAGGTAAAGCCGCTGTCCGATTTCCTTGTTGGACAGTCCCTGGGCGGCGAGCCTGGCGATCTGCAGCTCCTGCGCGGACAGCTCGCTGACCGCGGCCGGCGCGGCCTGCACTGACCGCTCGCCTGCCGCGCGAAGCTCCGCGCGGGCCCGCGCGGCCCAGCTGCGTGCGCCAATCATGTCGAGTGCCGCCTGTGCCGAGCGCAGGTACGTGCGGGACTGCGCGATCCGGCGGCCGCGCCGCAGCCAGCTGCCGTAGGCCAGCTCGATCCGTGCCCGCAGCCACGGCCACCGGACGAGATCGCCGCGCAACGCCTGCTGGTAGAGCTGCTCGGCATCGTCGTCCGCGGCCAGCACGGCGCGGGCGTAGGACAGGTGCCGGTGCAAGGTTGCCGAGGTCGTGGCCCTGGCGTCGGCTTCCAGCGCGGTGATGATGTCTCGTGCCTCGGCGGCCCGCCCGGCGTGCAGCGCCGCGTCGGCCAGGAACGAGACGCCGTGAAAGCGCTCGGTCGGGTGGAATGCGGCGTCGTCGGGCTCGAACATGCGGCGCAGTGCCTGGAACGCGGCGTCGTAGTCGCCGGCGATCGTCAGGCCGATGCCCCTGGCCAGCTGCACGCAGCTGAGCAGGTCATTCAGGCGGCGCCCGTTCGCGGCCAGCTCTGCCTCGGCGGCGATCGACTGCGCCAGGCCGTGATCGCCGTGCAGCGCGGCCATGATCGCTGTCAGCGTCTGGGTGCCGATGTCCCAGATGGGCTGGCCGGTTTCCAGCGCCAGCTGACGGCCTTCCAGCAGGGCCGCGTCGGCTCTGCCCCAGTCGCCAAGCTCGACGTTGTCCAGCACCTGCAGGATCAGCACCTGAGAGAGCAGGCCGAGCCGGCCGTCGTCGCGCAGCTTCGACTCGGCGCGCACCAGGGAGTCCGCCGCCAGGTCCGGTTCGCCGACAGCGTGCGCTGCCATGCCAAGCAGCCAGAGTGCGGCCGGATCCGCGACGGTTTCCAGCACGACCGCATGCAGACGTTCGATGACCTGGCTGCCGTGCCGCAGCGGATCGGCCACCGCGAGCACGGCAAGGCGGCGCGGGTCGTCCGGCATCCCGGCTAGCTGCTCGACGGTCGTGACGACGCAGTTGCGTGCCTGCTGGCCGGTGTCGGACCACCAGCACCGCAGCGCGGCGCCGAGCAGCAGCTGCAGCGCCAGGTCGGGGTCCGCTGCCCGAAGGGCCTGACTGGCCATCTCGCACAGCTGGAACACCCTGGCCGGGTCGCCGGGAACGCCGTCATGGAAGATCTCCCGAAGCCACTCCATCCGGGCCAGGTCGAGCGCGGCCAGCGGCAGCCGCGCGGCCCGGCCAAGGAGCTGGTCGACCAGGTCGGACTTGCCGAGGCCGAACGCGTGCTCCGCGGCCAGCAGCAGCCTCCTGCCCCGCACTGACAGGTCCGCGGTCAGCTCGGCGGAACGCTCAAGCGCCATGATGGCCTCGGCGGCCGAGCCCCGCCGCAGCGCGGTCAGGTGGCTGGCCTCAAGCTGGTCCGCCACGTCGTCATCGGGCGCGGTGGCGGCCTGGGCTCGGTGCCAGCTCCTGCGGTACGGATCGTCGGCGAGCACCGCGGCCAGCGCGACGTGCGCCGCCTGATGGCGAGTGGGGGGCTCCGCGGCGATGACGGCAGAGCGGACCAGCGGGTGCCGGAACCGGACGTGCCGGTCACTGAGGCGGATCAGGCCGATGGCTGCCGCCGGCTCCAGGGCTGCGACGCTGACCAGGTCTCCGGCCAGCAGCGACGCCCCGGCCAGGATCTCCTGCAGATCGTCCGCAGAGTCCACCGCGGCGACCAGCACCGCGTCCCTGGCGGCCTCGGACAGGTCTGGCAGGCGGGCAGCGAAGGCACGCTCAAGCCGGGCGGTCAGCGGCAGCGAGGACCACGGCAGGTCCCGCCCGTCCGCGACCGCGGCCTGGATCGCGGCCGGCAGCTCGATCAGGGCCAGCGGGTTGCCCTGCGCTTCCTTCAGGACCCGTTCCTGGTCTGCACGGTCCAGCTCGCCCGCGTGAGCCGCGAGCAGGCGGCGAGCGCTGTCCTCATCGAGCTCGCCGACGTGCAGCTCCGCCAGGCCGGCGGAGGTGACCAGCATGTCGTGGCCGATGCGGCCGGCTCCGGCCAGCACGACGGGATCGGCGCTGATCCTGCGCGCAACGAACGAGAGCACTTCCTGGGTTGGCCGGTCGAGCCACTGGATGTCGTCGACCACGACCAGGACGGGCCTGGTCGCCGCCGCGTCGGCGATCAGGTTCAGCACAGCCAGCGCGATCATGAAACGCTGCGGCGGGTCGGCCGACTCTGCGCCGAGCGCTGCCTGCAACGCGTTCCGCTGGACCGCAGGAAGCTGGGTCTGGGAGCCGAGCAACGGCCGGACCAGCCGGTGCAGACCCGCGAACGGCAGCTGCGCCTCGGCTTCGACCCCGGCCGTCCCAAGCACCTGCAGCCCGGCCGCCCGGCCGTATTCGGCCGCGGCCGCCAGCAACGATGACTTGCCGACGCCAGCCTCGCCGAGCACGAGGACTGATCCGCCCTGCTCGGTGATCCTGTCCACCATGCCAGCCAGCACGGCAAGCTCGGTGTCCCTGCCGACCAGGCGGTGCGCGGCCATGTTCTAGTCAATCATCGGCGGCAACCGCAGTCGGCCCGGCCTGACCGTGCGGGCTGCCCTGGCCGGCGGGTCTGCCGGAGGCCATGGCCGCGGCCAGCTCGGCACGGGAGGCAATGCCGAGCTTGGGGAAGATGCGGTAGAGGTGACTGCCCACGGTCCGATGCGACAGGTACAGCTTCTGCCCGATTTCCCGGTTGTTCAGGCCGTCGGCCGCGAGCTGCGCGATCAGCAGCTCTTGCGGGCTCAGCACGTCGAGCGCGCCGATCGGCCTGGGCAGGCTGCGCTCGCCGGCGGCCGCCAGTTCCCGGCGGGCCCGCTCCGCCCACGGCAGCGCGCCGAGGGCATCGAGCAGGTCGCGGGCAGCCCGCAGCGGTTCCCGAGACTCGGTGACGCGGTGCCGGCGGCGCAGCCAGGCGCCGTACCAAAGGAGCAGCCGCGCCCGGTGCAGGGGCCAGCTGGTCAGCTCCGCCGCCAGGGCGGTTTCGAACAGCGGCCCCGCGGTGTCGTCGTCGGCGAGCAGCGGAGCGGTGACCAGCAGGCCGATCTCCAGCAACGGCGAGCCGGTGGCCGCCGCCTCGGCGGTCAGCTCCGCGCGCAGGTCGCGGGCGTGGCCGCGATGGCCGCTGTGCATGGCGGCTTCGGCCAGATCGGTCAGCGCCCAGGCCCGCAGGTGCGGGTGATGGGCGTGATCCTGCGGGTCAAAGATCCGGCAGAGGTTCTCGTAGGCCTGTGCGTGCCGTCCGGCGCCGAGCGCGGCGATGCCCCGGGCCAGGCAGGCCATCGCCAGCAGCGGTCCGAGGTCGGCGAACAGCAGCGTGCGCTCGGCGTCCGCGGTCAGGGTCTCGGATCGGGCGGCGTCGCCGCGCCGCCCGGCCACGGCGGCCAGCGCCAGCTGCGCGCAGGCGGCCCACAGCGTCTGGCCGGTTTCGGCGAAAAGCTGGCGCGCCTCCTCCGCCGCTGGCACCGATATCTGGGGGTTCCCGAAGTGCACGCCGGCCCAGGCCCAGGTGTGCAGCGCCTGCGCCAGGTGATTGATCCGGCCCGCCGCCCTGAGCCCGTCGATCGCGGACAGCAGGAAGCCGCCGGACAGGTCGTAGGCGCCAACGGCAGTCGCGGCAGTTCCCAGGTAATGGTCGCCGGCCGGGTCGGCCTGGCCAGGCCGCAGCTGCGTCAGCCGTTCGATCACCACGGCGCCACGCTCGACCGGCGCCGCCAGCGCCAGGGTCATGAGCAGCCGGAAGTCGTGCGAAGGGACCGGCATGGCTTCCGCCACCCGCACGACCAGCGCGCGTGTCGGGCCGTCAGGGTTGGCGAAGTAGCAGCGCATGCCGATCTGCGACAGCGTTTCGATCCCGCGGTCGGCATCGCCCGCCAGCCGCATGTCGTCAGCGATGGCAGCGAAGGCGGCGATCGGGTCAGTG
Source organism: Streptosporangiaceae bacterium (assembly GCA_030039155.1). Taxonomy (GTDB): domain Bacteria; phylum Actinomycetota; class Actinomycetes; order Streptosporangiales; family Streptosporangiaceae; genus JOPF074. Next base: position 5,247 of record JASHQL010000422.1, read on the forward strand.
CCGGACCGCCTGGCAGCGCCCTGTCCGGTTTCCCTCAGGAAACTCGCCCTGGCTCGCTGGCCGTGGTTCAGGGTGCAGGATTCCGCCGCACGCAGCAGCCGCGGAACCGGCTCATGCTGGCCGGCGTTGTAGCTGGCCTCCGCGGCACGCAGCCAGCGCTCGGCCCGCCGCGCGGGGTCTGCGCCGATCTCGGCGGCCCGCCGGAGTGCGGCCGCCTCGATATCGGGTATTTCGGCGCCGCCCGCCCTGGCTGCCAGCCGCTCCAGGTCACCGGCAACCTCCTCATTCTGGCCAGTGACGGCGGCGGCGCGGTGCCAGGCGCGGCGGTCGGGCTCGGACGCCAGGACCTGGGCCAGCGCCGAGTGAGCTGCCAGCCGCTCGGCAACGCTCGCGGCCTGCCGGACAGCTGACCTGGTCAGCGGATGCCGGAATACGATGTCGCCCGCTGTCAGGCGCACCAGCCCGGCGGTAATGGCCGGCTCGAGGTCGCCGGGCGAGAGCCGCGACTCGGCGGCCAGCGATGCGGCGGCCAGGATCTCGCCGCTGCCTGGCCGGTCGGTGAGCGCCGCGATCAGCAGGATGGCCCGTGCCTGCGGCGGCAGCTGCGGCAGCCGGGCTGCGAACGCGCGTTCCAGCCGTGCCGTGACCGGCATCGGAGCTGGCCCGGGCCAGGTCAGATCGAAGTCACGTGCGGCGGCCGGGAGTTCGACCAGCGCGAGCGGATTGCCTGCGGCCTCGGCGAGAATGCGCGCGCGGACCGTCGGGTCAAGATCGGTGGCGTGCGTGCCAAGCAGCTGAGCCGCCGCGTCCTGGCCGAGCGGGCCGAGCGCCAGTTCCGGCAGGCCGGCCGCTGCCAGCGGATTCCCGTCCGCCTCGGCATCGCGGCAGGTCGCGAGCAGCGCGACGGCGTCACCGCCAAGCCGCCGGCCGACGAAGGCCAGCACCTGGCAGGTACGCACGTCGAGCCAGTGGATGTCCTCAGCGATCAGCAGCACCGGCCGGCGCTCGGCGAGGTGCCCGGCCAGGCTCAGCACCGCCATCCCGACCAGGGCAACCTCGGGCACCGGCCCGGCGGTGACGCCCAGGGCAGCATGCAGCGCGGCCCGCTCGGCGGGCGCCAGCTCGTCGGCCTGGCCGCGGACCGGGCCGATCAGCTGATGCAGCCCGGCGAAGGGCAGCCGCGCTTCGCTGCTGACCCCGGCGCAGCAGAGCACGATCGCGGCACGTTCGCCGGCCATCCGGACGGCGGCGTCAGCAAGCGCGGACTTGCCCGCGCCCGGTGCGCCCCGCACGAGCAGGGCGCCGCCGCTGGCGCCGGTCGGGCGCAGCAGCGCCCTGAGCCGCCTGAGCTCAGAGTCTCGGCCGATGAGCGACACTGCCATGAGGCTCCTCGTTCCCCTCAGGCCGCTGACGGCGGTACCGCCCCAGCCTTTGCAGGGACGCAAGCCCGCAACTCAGCCCGCGGTCCTCAGTGAAGCACCGAACCTGAGGTTCAGTCAGCTGACGCAAGCGCAAGCCGGGCCGCGCGGGCGAGGGTGAACAGGGAGCAGATCATCTCGGCGACGACACCTGGGGAAGTCATGACGGATCGGGACAGCAGCGAGCGGTACCTGCAGATTGCCCGTGCCTGGTTCACCGACGGGTGGACGGGGAGTCTCGCGATGGCCGGCGACATCTTCAGCCAGGACCTCAGGACCAACGGCGTCCAGGTGGGCGTGGCCGGGCCGGTCACCCGGATCCGCGACCGGCTCGCTGGCTTTGCCGACCTGAGCACCAGGATCGAGGACATGTTTGTCTCTGGTGACAAGCTCGCGGTCACGCTGATCTGGCGCGGAACCCATACCGGCGGCTACGGCGGCGTGCCGGCCACCGGCAGGCCCGTCGAGGTGCGGGACACGGCGATCTGGCACTTCAGGGACGGCAAGGTCGCCGAGATCCTGACGCTCCAGGACCAGTTCGGGCTGCTGAAGCAGATCGGGTACCTGCCGGACAGCGTGCACGCCGCCTGACCAAGCCGGGCCGCGACTGCGCTCGCCGCGGCGGCTACCAGGTCGGGATCAGACCGCCGTCGATGCTGAAGTCGGCCCCGGTGATGTTCGCCGCGTGGTCGCTGGCCAGGTACACGATCAGGTCGGCGACCTCGGCGGGCTGGCTGAAACGGCCGGTCACCGACTGGGCCGCTGCCTGGCCTTCGACGTCGTCAGGCCTGGCGCCGGTGGCCCGGCTCACGGTTGCCGCCACGCCGTCACTGCCAAGCCACAGGTCGGTGGCGACCGGGCCGGGGCTGACGGTGTTGACCCTGACCCCGAGCGGGCCGACCTCCTTGGACAGCGCCTTGGCGAACCCGGCCAGGGCGGCCTTGGCGGCGCTGTAGTCGATCACCGCCGGGTCGGGCAGCCGCGCGTTGACCGAGCAGGTCATGACGATGGCGCCAGCCCTGGCAGCAAGCATGCCCGGCAGCGCCGCCCTGGTGGCGCGTACCGCGGCCAGCAGGTTCAGGGTGAGGCTGGCGGTCCAGTCCTCGTCGGTGACCGACAGGAAGCCGCCGGTCCTGGCCTTGGCGCTGCCGACGTTGTTGACCAGGATGTCGACCCGGTCCCCGGCGGTCGCGACCAGCTGCGCCGGGCCGGCCGGATCGGCCAGGTCGACCTCGGTGAACAGCACCTGCCGGTCACCGGCGAGGGCGGCAATCTCCGGCGACGAGCGCTGCGCGCCGGTGATCACCCGGGCGCCGCTGGCCGCCAGCTGGCGCACCACGGCCAGCCCGATGCCCTTGCTGCCGCCGGTGACCACTGCGGTCCGCCCGGCCAGGTCGATGTCCATGCCGTTCCTCCGGTGCTGTCTCCGGCTCGATGCTTCCGACGGTAGGACCGGCTCAGGCCTGGCGGCTTCAGTCAGGTGACTGACCTCGGCGGCCGCCGCTGACCTGGCGCTGGCAGACACCGCAGCCGCCGGCCCGGGGCGCGCCAGGCACCGTGCAGATTCAGTCGCATGACCCAAGCCGCCGGGCGGGCAGCGCGGCCATGCTGCAGAGCGTCTTGCCGCACTGCCCAGGAAGGACAACTGTCATGAACGCCGTCACCACAGCCCGCCCCGCCCGGCTGCGGCTGGTCGCCATCGCCGCCCTGCTGGCCCTGGCCGGACTGCTCGCGACCGCTCTCACGGGCGGTACGGCCCGCGCGGCCGGCCCGCACGCGCTGACATGGACCGGCCGGACCAGGCCCGTCATCGTGCTGGAGCACGGCGCGTGGGCCAACTCGTCAAGCTGGGACGGGGTGATCCGGATCCTGATACGCAAGGGCTTCACCGTGT
>JASHQL010000423.1 GCA_030039155.1 Streptosporangiaceae bacterium
CAGCAGGATGCCGGTCAGGATGGGCACGGCGGCCAGCGATACCGACCATTTCGCCAGCAGTGTCTGCCACCGGGTGATGGCGACCGGCATCCGCTGCCGCCACCTGGGGCCGATCTCGGTGGTGCCGTAGCCGAGGGCGGCGTCGATGCTGGAGTTGACGAGCACCGCGCCCAGGAACCCGCACATGATCGACAGCAGCGAGACGTAGAAGGCGCTCAGCCCGAGCGCCGAGTCCGGTGGCAGCGGGCGGAAGGTGCTCGTGGTCACCGTGACGGGATTGGCGGCGCTGACGCCGCCGCGCGGGGCGCGGCCGAGTTTGGCGGCCTGCGCCGACAGCGTGCGCCCAAGGTGCAGCGAGACCTGCCGCAGGGCAGGCTCGGCGACCCCGGTGGCGAGCTCCACCCCGATGGATCCGGCCCGCGGGTTGGTCAGCAACCGGACCGCCGGCTTGCCGGCGGACGCAGGTACGAGCCGGTATGCCGACAGCAAGGACGCGGTGAAGCCGGGCGGGATCACGATGGCGGCGTAGGCGTTGTCGCTGTTCATCTCGGCCTTGGCCTGGCCGAGCGAGCCTTCCTTGAGCAAGAGCCGGCTCGCCACGGCATGCGAGCGCACCAGGTCCGACGCCACCTCGGCGCCGAAGTCGACCCGGCGCCCGCCGATGGTCCCGCCGCGGTCCTGGTTGACCAGCGCGACCGGCAGCCCGCTCAGGTGTCCCGCTGGGTTCACCACAGCGCCGATATAGAACAACGCCATGAAGAACACCAGGACCGCCGCCAAGGCGATCGGGGCGATCCACACGCTCCGCGCCCGCAACAGCGCCGACGCGCGGAACCGTGGCGTCGCGTTCGTGCTCTCGCCGTCGTCATCGCCCGCAGCAGTCACGGCCCGCCCCTCCCGGTCAGCATGAACGGGGCGCCAAGACCCGGAGACAGCTGGCGACCCGCCGTAACGCCATTGTTCCCAGCAGCACGCAAGCTAGCTGAGCCGCACGCGGCCGGTTGCCACACACTCTCTTGGCGGCCTCTTGGCCGCTCAGAGCGTGCTTTTGGCCGCTCAGAGCGTGCCGGTTCGGATGCGCAGATAGGCCCGGTCGTCGTAGCTGGCGCTGCCAGGCAGCACGCCCTTCGTGCCGAGCAGAGGTCCGATGCACAGCGGATCGGCCGCCAGCAGCCCGGCCAGCGCCTGCTCGCTCTCGCGCAGCGTCGGCAAGACCTGCGGGTAACCGTCGCTGGCAAGAACGACCTCGGTCACCCGCGCCGGCACCTGCCGCGCGAAGACCAGCCCGGCCGGAATCGGCACGCCGTTGACCGCGGGGTACGCCCAGTCCCCGGCATGGCGGTTGTTGCAGAAGACCGCGCCTGCGACAAGAAGCGGGACAATCGCACGGCGGCCAGGGTCGTCGGCACGCAGCTGCGAAGCTGTTGCACCATTGGCAAGCTCGGCATGCAGGATTGCCGACCGCAGCGTCGCCGCATGCTGGTCAATCCGCTTGACCGCACGTGTGCCGCGCGGCTGCAGGCCAGCGTGCCAGATGCTGACGTCACCGATCTGCCACAGTTCCCTGCGCAGCCGCGAGTAGACCGCCAGTACGGCAGTCGGCCGATGCTGCGGCGGCAGGTCAGCAGGCAGCCGGCCGGACAGCGCCTGTGTCAGGTGCGTGACAGCCTCGTGCATGGTCGCGGCCGGGTCCAGGGATCGCACTGCCTCGGCGCACGCGTGCAGCGCAAAGATCCCGCCGGTCGCGCCGTCGTAGTGGTCACCTGTCTTGTCGGTCGAGCCATCGATGACAGCGGCAAAGGCGTCGGTGACGACTATGCCGTCCTCGCACGCTGCGGCGTCGCCCAGCTTGCCGACGACGAGTTGCTCGACGACCTCCATGCTGTGGTCACCGTTCATCGGCCGTCGCCGAACGCCTCAGTGATCTCCGCCTCCGGCACCCGCGCGAGAACTTCCAGCGCCCACCACAGGCTGCTGAATACCTTGTTCTTCTCCTTGAGCAGGCCCTGCACGGCAGCCTGCAGCGCGGCGTAATGCGAGTTCCCGGCGCTGCGCACGTCGACGCGATTGTGATAATCGGTCAGCAGGCGCTCTGACCTGGTGACATGTACGCGGTCGAACGTGCAGTTCAACCTCGCCAGGCAGAAGAACTGCGGCAGGCCGCCGCGGTCAAGCAGGCGGCCGTAACCGGTGATCCGTAGCCAGTCCACGTCGGCCTGCCGCAGCCCGCACTCTTCCAGCAGCTCACGCATAGCGAAGGCCCGGACAAAGCTCTGCACCTCGGCGAATCCCTGCAGGTCGCGCCAGTCAGCGGAACCCGATCCGGACGCAGCGAGCAGTCCCCTGCCGATCGCCGAGCGCGATCCTTGCTCCACAATGATCAGGTAGTCGTCCGAGGTCACCGCCAGGGTCGATGCGCCGACCTGATTGGAGCAGGCGCTTTCGTCACATGCCGGTATCACGCCGTCAGGGAAGCAGAACTCTCTGCCGTTGAACACCTGTTGACGGCTCTGGTGAGACACCAGCTCAATTGACACCGCGTCGTTGGTGACCAGCGTGTCGTAATAGCGAGTCCGCGCTACGTGCAATGGCGCCAGCTCGGCTGGGCCGGCGAGCACAGGATCGGACACGACGCGGACCTTCGCTGCATTGAAGAGCACCGCCTTCTTCCGGGTGAACTCGCCGAGCAGGACATTCGCGACCGCCGCAGAACAGGTGTTGCGGAAGCTGGCGCGGGAGATATCCAGTGCAGCGTTCGCCCCGCGGAAAAGGGCCATATTGACATCCGCCGATGTCAATAGCGCGTCAGCGGGCCGATCGCTCCTGCTCAGGACGACGTAGCCTGATTCTGCGAGCCGCGCGGGAACGACCAGCCTCGCCATCTCCCGCCTGGACGGAGTCGGCAGCGCATGGACATTGAGGTCCGCGCTGTCGGCGCGCCACTTGTAGTAGCTCACCGCAATTCCGATTGCCCCGACCACCAGGCCGGCGATGCTCACGACCTCGACAGAGAGGGTCTGGGTGCTGAAGCCGACGACGGCCAGCGCGAGACCAATGACGCCGATGGCATTCAGCACCAGGAAATGCGTCTTGCGCCTGACCACGCTGAGATAGGTCTTCACGAGCGGGTATGGCGTCGAGGACTTGGGCAAGGTCGCTCCCGGTACGGGCTCATGACTGCTCTGCGCAGCAGGCAGTCTATGAGCTGTGCCAGCTACCGGGCTGTGACCAGCTCTTGCGAAGGGTCCTCCTGTTCCGCTCCTGATGAGACAGCACAGGAGGACCCTTCGCTCAACTAGCTGCAGCCGCTGGTGGAGCCGCAGCCTTCGCAGACGTAGCAGCTGCCTGCGGGGCGCATCTTCGTGCCGCAGGTCAGGCACAGCGGCGCGTCGGCGCTGCGACCCTGCTGCGACTCGACCAGCTCAGTCGAGCTGTGCGCCTGCGTGGGCGCGCTCGGCGTGCTCACCGGCCGGCTCACCGCCGCCTGCGGCGCGGGCGCCGGGGCCTTCTCCACCGGGACCGACTGCGCCAGCTCGTCCGGGTCGATCTCGTCGGCCACCGACGACGGCTCCTCACCGTTCAGCTGAGCGGTCCGCTCTTCGGTCGTCAGGATGCCCAGCTCGGCCCGCTGGTCGTAGTCCAGGTGATCGAGCGCCAGCCGCCGGAAGATGTAGTCCATCACCGAAGTCGCCATCCTGACGTCGGGGTCGTCGGTGATGCCGGCCGGATCGAACCGCATGTTGGTGAACTTGGCCACGTAGGACTCGAGCGGGATGCCGTACTGCAGCCCGACCGAGATTGCGATGGAGAACGCGTCCATCACGCCGGCCAGCGTCGAGCCCTGCTTGCCGAGCTTCAGGAACACCTCGCCGATGCCGTCGCCAGGGTAACTGGACGCGGTCATGTAGCCCTCGGCACCCGCCACCGCGAACCTGGTCACGGTCGCGGTGCGCTGGCGCGGCAGCCGCCTGCGCACCGGCCGCACCTCGTGTGGCGTCGCGGGCTCCGCTGCCTCGGCCGTCTTCTTCGTGGCCACCGACAGCGGCTGGCCGACCTTGCAGTTGTCCCGGTAGATGGCCAGTGCCTTGAGGCCCAGCTTCCAGCCTTCGTAGTAGATCTGCTCGATGTCCTCGACAGTGGCCGACTCTGGCATGTTGACCGTCTTGCTGATCGCGCCGCTGAGCGCGGGCTGCACCGCCGCCATCATCCGCACGTGACCCATCGGGCTGATCGCCCGCTCGCCCATCGCGCAGTCGAACACCTCGTAGTGCTCGGGCCGCAGGCCAGGCGCGTCCACCACGTGCCCGTGCTCGGCGATGTACTCGACGATCGCCTCGGCCTGCTCGGTCTGGTAGCCGAGGTTCTTCAGCGCCCTCGGCACTGTCTGGTTCACGATCTGCATGGACCCGCCGCCGACCAGCTTCTTGAACTTGACCAGGGCAAGATCGGGCTCGATGCCGGTGGTGTCGCAGTCCATCATCAGGCCGATGGTGCCGGTGGGCGCGAGCAGCGAGGCCTGGGCGTTCCGGTACCCGTGTGCCTGGCCGAGCTTGAGGCATTGCTGCCAGGCCTTGTCCGCCTCGGCCAGGATCTCGGCATCCATCCCGCCGCGCGTCTTGATCAGCTTGCTCGCCTCCGCGTGCTTGCTCATGACCCGCTGGTGCGCGGCGGCGTTCCTGGCGTAGCCGTCGTACGGCCCGACCACGCCGGCCAGCTCGGCCGAGCGCCGGTAGGCGGTGCCGGTCATCAGCGAGGTGATCGCGGCGGCGATCGCACGGCCGCCGTCCGAGTCGTAGGCGTGGCCGGTGGCCATCAGCAGCGCGCCGAGGTTGGCGTAGCCGATGCCGAGCTGGCGGTAGGCACGGGTGACTTCGGTGATCTTTTCCGTCGGGAAGTCGGCGAAGCAGATCGAGATGTCCATCGCCGTGATGACCAGCTCCGCCACGTCGCGGAACCGCTGGACGTCAAAGGTGTCGTCGTCACGCAGGAACTTCAGCAGGTTGATGCTAGCCAGGTTGCACGAGGAGTTGTCCAGGTGAACGTACTCACTGCACGGGTTGCTTGCGGTGATCCGCCCTGACTCCGGGCAGGTGTGCCAGTCGTTGATCGTGCTGTCGTACTGGATGCCAGGGTCGGCGCACTCCCATGCCGCCTTGGCCATCTTCCTGAACAGCGTCTTCGCGTCCACCTCGGCGAGCGGCTCGCCGGTCGTCCTGGCCGCCAGCTGGAAGCTGCCGCCGGTCTCGACCGCGCGCATGAACTCGTCCGAGACGCGGACCGAGTTGTTGGCGTTCTGGTACTGGACGCTGGTGATGTCCTTGCCGCCCAGGTCCATGTCGAAGCCCGCGTCCCGCAGCACGCGAACTTTCTCCTCCTCGCGTGCCTTGGTCTCGATGAACTCCTCGACGTCGGGGTGGTCGACGTCGAGCACCACCATCTTGGCGGCGCGCCTGGTGGCGCCGCCCGACTTGATCGTGCCGGCCGAGGCGTCGGCGCCGCGCATGAACGAGACTGGGCCGCTCGCGGTGCCGCCAGAGGACAGCAGCTCCTTGCTCGACCTGATCCTGGACAGGTTGACGCCAGCGCCCGAGCCGCCCTTGAAGATCAGCCCTTCCTCGCGGTACCACTCAAGGATCGAGTCCATGGTGTCGTCGACGGCAAGGATGAAGCAGTTGTGCACCCGCAGGTCCCCCGACAGGTACTCGCCGCTCTCGGTCTGGATGTCGTAGACCTGCATCGGGCCGAGCTGCTCGACCTTGCTGATCTGCACCAGCGCGCGGTCAGAGCCGCCGACCTCTGGATGCACCTGCAGCAGCTGGTCGCCAGGCCGCAGGAACCCGGCAACGGTGAACTCGCCGGTCTCGATGTCGACCGCGCGCCAGACCAGGTGGTCGGCGGTGGCGTCCAGGGTCAGGCCGCAGCTGGTGTGCAGACGAAGCACGTCCTTCACGCCGTTCGCCTTGGTGGCCACGATCCTGGTGGTGCCGTGCGCGTCATAGACCTTCGTGCCGATCGCGCCGGTGTCCACCAGCTGGCCGATCGGGACCGGGCCGCCCGGCGTGCTCACCGTCGCGTCGTACGGCTGGCACGCCGACACCTGCTGCGGCGAGGACGTGCCCACGTTGAACCACACCGGCGAGTTGAAGCTGAACACCTGGTGCACGAGCGCGTAGCTGAGCTCGTGCTCGAAAATCTCGGCATCCTGGTCGGACGCGAAGTAGCCGTGCGCGCGCCCGGCAGCGGTGTAGGCGCCGACGACCCGGTCGATGAGCTGCTTCAGGCTCCACTCACGCTGCGGCGTGCCGACCGCGCCGCGGAAGTACTTGGTGGTGACGATGTTCGCCGCGTTCACCGACCAGAAATCGGGAAACTCCACGCCGTGCTGCTCGAAGTTGACCGATCCGTCCCGCCAGTTCGTCATCACGACGTCACGGCGCTCCCAGGTGAGCTCGTCATAGGGATGGACGCCCTCGCGGGTGTAGATGCGGCGCATCACCAGCCCCTTGCGCGCGCTGCTGCCACGCGGTGCTGATCCGCTCGCCGTCTCGGTCATGTCCTCCCCCTTCGGGGATCCAAGCGGATCCCATAGCGGGCCGGCCGGCCCTCCCGATGTTCCCTGGATTCCGTCCGGCTAGCGGGACGGCGCGGGCACCGCCTGGAGCGTGGCCGGCGGCTGCCTGACCGCCTGCGACTCCGGTTCCTGCCCTTGCTGAGCTTGACCGCTGCCTGTTGTCCGATGCTGCGTGGGCAGCGCGGTGACCGGCGCTGACCGGTCTGCTCGTTGCTGATCTCCGGCGGCTTCCGGCGGCGGTGACGCCGCATCCTGGTCGGCGGGCGCCGACCGGTCGGTGCGCAGCGCCGCGATCTCGTCCTCGAAGTCGGCCAGCGACTCGAATCCCCGGTAGACCGACGCGAACCGCAGGTACGCGACCTCGTCGAGCTCGCGCAGCGGGCCGAGTATCGCGAGCCCGACCTCGTGCGACGGCACCTCGCCCAGGCCCTTGCTCCTGATCACGTCCTCGGCCTGCTGCGCCAGGATGGCCAGCTGGTCCTCGGTCACCGGCCTGCCCTGGCAGGCCCTGCGGACCCCGCCGACGATCTTGTCGCGATTGAACGGCTCGGTGACGCCGCTGCGCTTGACGACCGTCAGAATCACGGTCTCCTGCGTGGTGAACCTGCGCCCGCACTCTGGGCAGGACCGGCGGCGCCGGATCGCGGCGCCGTCCTCGGCCGTCCGGCTGTCGATCACCCGGCTGTCTGGGTGCCTGCAGTATGGGCAGTACAAGGCGGTCACCTCCCCGGCTGGCCTTGAGAATCGGTCCTGTGGGGCACAAGCTGTATGGAAACTACAGCCGTGTAACTACTAGATATTGTGGTACGCGGATCCCCGGAGCGCAAGCGGCTCGTCGGCAAGGCAGCCTCGCCGCAGGCTGACGATGCACCTCGCACGGCCCGGCCGCCAGCAGATTGGCTGATCTGGCCGGCGTGTCGCGCGCTCCGCCTGCGGCCAGCTGCCGCCGCAGCCGCCGGTCACGACTTTGGTACCCACAGCTGCTCGCCAGGCTGGATCGCGGCATTGCTCAGCGCATTGACCTGCATGATCTCGGCGATCACCAGGCGCGGATCGGCGTTGGGCTCGGCCGCAGCAGCGATGGTCCAGAGCGTCTGGCCTGGCCGCACCAGCACCCGGGTCATGCCTGCGTGCCCGGCGCCTGGCACGCCATGGTCGGTGGCCTGCGCGCCGCCGGCGAGCATCAGCCAGCCGAGGAACACCACGAGCACGGCCGCGAACACCACGAGGGCCCCGGCCAGCCGGCGACCGCGCCGGGTCAGCCGCACCGGGGCCGGCCGGGCGGCCGGTCTGCGCCTGCCTGCGGCCACCAGGCCCGACCCCACAGATCCGGCCTGACCAGCAAGAACGCGGGCCGGCTGCGGCAATCGGCTGGCGGAGTACCTCGCCTCAGTCTGGCAAAGAGCGCTCATTGCCGGCCTCCCTCACGAATGACAGTTCGATAGCATACATGTTCTATCGCAGATTCGTTCGATCGAACGAAGCTACGGTACTTTCATATCGCGGGGGTACGACACTCTCGACGCGCGTCGAACAGATGTTTGAGATCGTTCACCGAAACCGCTAGCGTCAGGCATAGACGTACGACAACCGCTCAGACCCGGAGGCCAGTTCGATGACTGACACGACCGATGGCGGCGGGACGCGGGGGATCTCGACCGTGGACGAGGGAGCCGGCTCAGCCGCAGAGGCCGACTCTGCCGCGGAGGCCGAGGCAATCGACCGGCCGCGCGGCCGGCCAGGGCGCAAGCCCAAGGGCAGCATCCCGCACGTGGTTGCCGACATGCCGGACAAGCCAGATCCAGCGCACGTCCTGACCTGGCGGCAGCGCAAGGTGCTGCAGGTCATCAGGGAGTCCGTGCAGCGCCGCGGCTACCCGCCGTCGATGCGCGAGATCGGCGAGGCCGTCGGCCTGACCAGCACCTCGAGCGTGTCGTACCAGCTTTCGACGCTGCAGAGCAAGGGCTACCTGCGCAGGGACGCCGGCCGGCCGCGGACCGTCGAGGTGCGGCTGCCAGGCCACCCGGCTGTCAGGCCGGAGCCAGGCACCGAAGAAGAGTCGCCAATGGACATCGCCTCGCAGGAGGCCGCCTACGTCCCGCTGGTCGGCCGGATCGCGGCGGGCGGTCCGATCCTGGCCGAGGAGGCGATCGAGGACATCTTCCCGCTGCCAAGGCAAATCGTCGGCGAGGGCAACCTGTTCCTGCTGAAAGTGGTAGGCGACTCGAAGATGAACGCGGCCATCGCCGACGGTGACTGGGTGGTCGTCAGGCAGCAGCCGGTCGCGGAGAACGGCGATATCGTCGCCGCGATGCTCGACGGCGAGGCAACCGTCAAGACGTTCAAGCGCTCCGCCGAGCACATCTGGCTGATGCCGCACAATCCCGCGTACACCCCGATTCCGGGTGACGAGGCCGAGATCCTTGGCAAGGTGGTGGCGGTGCTGCGCCGGGTCTGACCGGCGGCGCCGGCCCCGGCGACCGGTCTGCACGACCCGGCGACCGGTCTGCACGACCCGGCGACCGGTCTGCACGACCCGGCGACCGGTCTGCAC
>JASHQL010000424.1 GCA_030039155.1 Streptosporangiaceae bacterium
GTGGTGCCGTCGCTGGCGGAGTTCCTGGGTGAGATGGGTGATCATCTGGGCCCGTATGTGCAGGGGATCGAGCCGATCGGGCGGAACTCGTGGATTTACCGGGGGAACTGGAAGTTGTGGCATGAGAACTTCCGTGATAACTACCACCCCGAATTCACCCACCGCCGCATCCACGACGTGACCCCGCACTACGCCGATCACGGAGCAAACTGGGGATTCGACGAAGGTCATGCCGTTCTCAACTGGCGCGGCGCTCAGGTCCCACAGCTGGCCAACTACGCGCGCAGCCTCAAGCGCCACTCCGGGGTCGAGATCGAGCTGCGCCCTGACACGCCGACCCGGCGGCAGGCATACGGGACTGTCAACGAGATCCTGACAGTCTTCCCGAACTTCGACATCAACCCCGGCGCCAAGGATTCCCCGAGAGGCGGGAAGGCCGGCTACATGCAGAAAGTCACCCCGGTGGGCGTTGACCGGGCCCGGGTGGAGATCACGGTGTACTCGTCGGTGGATGACGATGCGCAGACCAGGCAGCGCAACCTCGAGACGCTGGCCGATTCGCAGGGCTCGTGGGGAAAGGTGAGCTGCGACGACACCGAGGCCGCGTACCGGTGCCAGCTGGGGATCCGCGGCGAGGGCACCCAGTTCAACCTCTTCACCAGGGGCACGCTGCCCGTGCCATTCGGCGGCGAGGAAGCGGGCTCGCGGGACGAGTACTCACAACGCGCGTTCTACCGGGCCTACGAGCGCTATCTCACTGCTCCGGCAAACCTAGCTGAATAAGAATGTTACATGTTAGTATCGCGGATGTTCAGAACGGAGTTGACTCAGTGCCAAGCAGATTGCTGACTTCCCCCGCGCTGCGGAGCGAGCTCGAGGACTTCTACGCCTATTACGCGCTGGCGATCGATGAGAAGCGGCCCAACGACTGGGTCGACATGTTCATCGAGGGCGACGGTGCGACCTACGCCGTCACCACGTACAACAACAGTTCGACGACGGGCATGTGGTGGTACACCGACCGCGGCGTGATCGCCCTGAAAGAGCGGGCCGCATACACGAACGGCTACTTCTGGCATAACCCCGACAAGATGCTGCACACCGTCACCAACATCCGCGCACAGGAAGTCGACGGCGACCAGGTCAAGGTTCAGGCCTACTTCGTCATGTACGCGGCGGATCACGGCGAGGAGTCGGAACTGTACGTCTGCGGCCAGTACAACGACCTGCTCGTCCGGGTTGACGGAGATCTCCGCTTCGCGGAGCACCGCGTGATCATCGACAGCGAGACTGTCCCGCCAAACATGGGCGTGCTGCTGTAAGGCCGGCCCGGTAACAGATAGGAGCAGCAATGTCCGAAGTCGTCGCTTGCGGATACATCGGCCTGACGTGCGGTGATCTTGAGGAGTGGCGCCAGTTCGCCGGGCACCTCGGCATGCAGGTCAGCGGCCAGTCCAGTGGCGAGAAGCTGCTCCTCCGCATGGATGAGCGGGCCTACCGCATTGCCGTCACTCCAGGCGAAAAGGGCGTGCAGTACGTCGGGTGGGAAGTCCCGAATGCGGCCGCCCTCGAGCGGCTTCGCGGTCGTCTCGCCGCGGCGGGTGTCGAGACAGACGCTGATGACGCAGTCGCCAAGGAGCGCGGAGTCGAGGCGCTGGTCCGCTGCCTGGATCCCGGCGGCAATCAGCTGGAGTTCTTCTACGGTGCCCGGATCCCCGCCGATTCCTTCGTGTCGCCGAACGGGACATCGTTCGTCACGAGTGACCGTGGCCCTGGGGATCTGGGTTTCGGGCACGTCGTGGTCACGTTCGAGGACTACGAGGCGGCGCGCAAGTTCTACATGGACACGCTCGGATTCCGCGTCAGTGACATCTGCCTGCTGCCCGATCCGTGGATGTTCGCGCACGTCAACCCTCGACATCACTCGCTGGCCTTCGGACCGGTACCAGGCCCGTCGACCTACCATCACTTCATGCTGGAGGTCGAGAGCATCGACATGGTGGGCCTGGCATTCGACCGGATGACCAAGGCCGGGGTGCCGATCGCGACCACCCTCGGCAAGCACACCAACGACCACATGGTCTCGTTCTACGTGCACACGCCAAGCGGCCTGGAGGTGGAGTACGGCTGCGCCGGCCGGAAGATCGATGACGCGGCGTGGAGTTCGACTACCTACGACTCGCCGAGCTTGTGGGGTCACCATCCCCTTGGCGCCAGCGCGGCCTGATTCCCCAGGCCGGTCTCCGCGAGCACGCCCGGCTGCGGCTTCCGGACCGCGGTCATCAGTACCATGTGGAGAGGTGTAAGTGTATGCGCGTAGAAGTGGACCTCACACGCTGCGCTGGATACGGCAATTGCGTCGAGGCGGCACCCGAGGTCTTCCAGATGAGCGACGTTGCGGACGTCGCTGACGTGATCCTTCCCGAGCCGGGGGACGAGCTCGCCGAATCAGTCCACAAGGCCGCCAGGGTCTGCCCGGCTGACGCAGTCGTGATCACCGAATAACCGGGCACCGCGCGTCAGCGCACAAACCATCATCGGAGTCGCCCGACCGGCTGTCCGCCCGCCAAGTGCGGAGCGCGAGCGGCAAAGCAGCTAGTATCCGGCCGCTAGCCAACGGCCGGGCAGGCCAGATGTCCGCGAACGATGTCGGCGCAGCGGCGCCGGATTCTGCACTCGGCCCGTGCGCCCTCGGACATCAGCATCGCCTGTAGCGCATAGCCCGTCGCGCGCGTCGTGCCGACGGCCCACTGAATGGGCTCGTCGGAGTCGGCCCGCGCGGCAGCCAGTCCAGTCTCCACGACGGCCATCGCGGCGAGTTGCAACTGCCTCGCAGAACGCCACCGGTGGTGGGCGATGATCGCCCGCGCCATCCCCGAGGAGGCTAGACGATGGTGAGAAGCTCCGGCGAACAGCCTCCCGGCTCGGGCCGCCTCTCCCTCCGCCGTCGCTCCTGCATCGCTCGCGGCCCGGAACGCCAGACCGGTCACCGAGGTCAGGTCCGCGCCACCCACGAGAGCCGGCCAGGCGAGGGCTCCCGACACCGCTGCCGTCAGCCGCGGATCCGCCTGGTCAAGCTGCTCCGCGGCACGCGCGCTGAGCACTGCGACGCACTGCACGACATCATGCCGGCTTGGCGCGGCCGCCGACAGCCGCGACGCGAACCAGACCAGGTGCTCGGGTACCTGGCACAGGCTCCACCAGGTGTCGATCTCGGTATAGGCGTGGGCCGAGCACACGATCGGCCTAGGCGCCCCGATCGTCTCCAGCAGCCTCTCCGCGGCGCTGCTTCGCTGGCCATTGCTGATCGCACCACCGCTGCACCCGGTGACCGGCCGCCGCGAAGGCTCGCCTGACTTGTGCGTCACCGCATCATCCCGTCAGCTCTGGACGGACACCTAACCGGATACTAACATCTTACATGTAAGCAATCGAGAGAGAATCCCTGGTGATGGCAGCGCAGCAGGACACGCCCGAAGCGCCGTGGCCTGCACGGCCACTCGGTTCCGAGGATGGACAGTGAGCCCTGCACCGCCGGGCAGGATCGTCGTGGTCGGCTGTTCCCTCGCGGGCGTCAGGGCGGCCGAAGAACTCCGCCGGCTGGGCTTCGGCGGACGCCTTGACATGATCGGCGAGGAGGATCACTTTCCGCCGTTCGATCGCCCGCCGCTCTCGAAGGAAGTGCTCAGCGGGAGCCGGGACATCACCGAGGCCCGGCTCCGGCTGTTCACCGACCTGCACGCCACGATGGTGCTAGGCCGCCGGGCGGTTGCGCTTCATGCCACGGCGAACGAGGTGGAGCTCGACGACGGGGCGACCATCAGCTACGACGGCCTCGTGATCGCCACAGGTACGTCTGTCCGGCGAATCGCGTGCGAGGGTTCGGACCTTGCGGGGATCTACTACTTCAGGCGGGCGGAGGACTGTGCGCAGGTCCTGCAGCGCCTGCAGGCGCAGCCGCGAGTGGCTGTCGTCGGCGGCGGGTTTATCGGCTCTGAGGTAGCTGCAGTCTGCCGGGCACGAGGCCTCGATGTCACGATCGTCGATCTGCTGCCGCTGCCCATGGTGGAGCAGGTTGGCCAGGCCGCGGCGCGATACCTGCTCGATCAGCACGTCCGGCATGGGATCACCATGCGGCTCGGCGTCGGAGTGGCAGCATTCGAGGGAGCCGGGGAGGTCAGGCAACTGCGCCTGACCGATGGCAGCGTGGTCGCGGCTGATGTGGTGATCGTGGGCATCGGCGTCAAGCCCGAGACAGCCTGGCTGCAGGACGCCGGGCTCGTCCTGGACAACGGCGTCGTGTGCGATCAGCACTGTGCGCCGCTGGGCGGCGCCAGCATGGTCGCAGCCGGTGACGTCGCCAGATGGTTCAATCCAGCCTATGGCACGACCATGCGAGTTGAGCACTGGACGAATGCCGTCGAACAGGCCGAGTACGCGGCAGGCGCGCTCCTCGGGATCGAGGGCCGCGAGGGCTACCGGTCGGTGCCATATTTCTGGTCCGACCAGTACGACATGCACCTGCAGATGGCGGGGATCCAGGGCCCCGAGGCTGTGGTCGTCGAAGGCTCGTCGGCTGACCGGAAGTTCGTCATGATGATCCGTGACGGCGGCCGCGACGTCGGCGTCCTGTGCGTGAACTGGCCGGCCAGGTTCCAGCGGTATCGCCGGCAGCTGAAGGATCATCTCGCCAGTGCAGGGCCGGTGACTGCGCCTGCCCCAGGTTCGGCGAGCTGATCCGCTTGTCGGGCGACCCTTGCCGTCTGCAGGAGCGCCGTATATCGGCCGGTCACTCTCCCGGCCTTGCTTTCAGTTGGCCACACGTTACATGTAAGATGTCTATCACTTGCGTCGATTCGTCCGCTCATGAGTCCGCAGGGACAGGCGTCGGCGAGTGCGAGAGGCGGTCAGTGCGTGTCGGTACTCGGAACTGCTGAAATCTCAGAGGCCGGCACCAGCCGGACGATCGAGGCCATGGGGACCACGCTTCACTATCACGAGGCCGGGGAGGGCCCGCCGGTTGTCCTGATGCACTCTTGGGGAGTTGGCACGACCGCCTGGATCACCTGGTACAAGGTGCTGCCCAGGCTGGCAGCGCACTTCCGCTGCCTGGCACTGGACTCGCCGAACTTCGCCAAGTCCGGTCCCTTGTATACCAAGGAGTCGGTCCATGAGATGCAGGCAAGCAGCGCCATCGCGCTGATCGACGGACTCGGGATCGACCGTGCGCATGTGGTCAGTAACTCGCAGGGCTCGCAAAGCGCTCTGCTTATCGCTGCGCACTCACCTGACCGCATCGACCGCCTGGTCGTGGGTGCCCATCATCTTGGGACCAATGGCGGGGAGTATCTGATTGCCACCGAATCAGAGGAAGGCATCCGGCTGGGCTCCGCGGCGATTGAGAATCCGACGCCTGAGGCGGTCAGGGCCTACCTTGCCGTTCATCTGAACGACCAGGAGCTGGTCACTGACGAGCTGATCGACTACCTGATCACTCAGCACACAGCCCGGCCGGACATCGCTGCCGCGCGTGCCGCCATGTCGTACGGCGACAGCCACGACGTGACGACAGAGCTGACCAGGTTCGATCGCCCGACGCTGGTGATCTGGGGCCGCAACGACCGCACCTGCCACTTCGAGATCGGCATCCGCACCATGAACCTGATCCCGAGGTCTAGGCTCATCGTGCTTCGCGACACGGGGCACTGGCCGCCCTTCGAGCGGCCGGCCGAGTACGCGTCCCATGTCACGAACTTCCTGCGCGCGCGGTGGGGGTAAGGCCTGCCATCGGCGGCACTCCTTGCGGTCAGATCGACCTCGTGACAGAGACCTAGTGAAGAGTGGGAGGCCGGCTAACGGTGCTGCGCCGCGCTCGGTCCGCATCCGGCCTGCTGCAACCGCGGTACCGGCGCCTGGTCGTGGGCGTTCTGATGGTCTCGACATTCATCGCGTTCGAGCAGATGAGCGTCGCGGCGGCACTGCCGGCGGTCTTGCGCCACCTGGGCGACGTCGGGCTCTACGGCTGGGCCTTCAGCGCCTTCATGCTCGGCCAGGTCGTCGGCATCATGCTGGCAGGCCCCGCGGTTGATCGCCGGGGCCTGGCAGCGCCGCTGCTGGTCGCCGGATGTGGTTTTTCGATCGGGCTGCTGGTTGATGGCCTGGCGCCGAGCATGCCCGTGCTCGTGTGCGGTCGCGCTGTGCAGGGGGTCGGCGCCGGAATCATCACGGTGACCACCAACGCTGCGCTGGCCCGCACCATCACCGATGATCAGCTGCGATCCCGGGCGTTCGCGGCGACGGCAGTCGCCTGGGTAGTGCCAAGCATCGTCGGGCCTGCGGTGGCCGGAGTCGTGGCGCAGGATCTCACCTGGCGTGCCGTATTCCTCGGGATCGTTCCGGCGGTAGCAACCGGCCTGATGGTCGCGGTCCCGGCACTGGCCGCAGAAGACAGGCTGCTCAAGGACCGCAGGGACCAGGTGCGCCACGTCGGCACGAACTGGCTCAGGTCGCTGCGGCTGGCCGGAGCGATGGTGATCGGCACAGTCATGACCCTAGGCGCCCTCGGCAGCACCGTGCCGGCCGCGGGAGCTGTGATAGGCGCCGCCGGCGCGTGTGTGCTCGGATACTCGATCCGGAGCTTGCTGCCCAGGTCAAGGGAACTGCCTCGGGTCAGGCAGCGGGCTGCGATGATGGTCGGCGGACTCGCGGCAGCGGCCTTCTTCGGCACCGAGTCGTTCCTCCCGCTCTGCCTGAACTCGATCCACCATCGGAGCCTGACCGAATCCGGCACGGTGCTGACCATGGCGGCCGTCGCGTGGACTGCCGGCTCGTGGCTTCAGGTACGGGTGCGACAGCGGCTCGGATCCCGCCTGGTGTGCATCTGTGGCCTGTCGCTGATCGTCAGCGGCGTGCTGCTCGCCTTCTCCCTCGAGTTCGCCGGCACGCCGTGGTGGATCGGGTTCATCGCCTGGGGGCTTGCGCCGGCCGGAATGGGCCTGATCACGACGACCACCATGCTGGTGGTCGTATCCGCGGCCGAGGGCGGACCGCTCGGCGAGCCGGTCGCGGCACTGCAGGTCCTGGTGACGCTGGGAACTGCGATCTGCACCGGAGTCGGCGGAGCTTCGTTGTTCTGGTCGGT
This sequence comes from Streptosporangiaceae bacterium, assembly GCA_030039155.1. Classification (GTDB taxonomy): domain Bacteria; phylum Actinomycetota; class Actinomycetes; order Streptosporangiales; family Streptosporangiaceae; genus JOPF074. Next base: position 7,142 of record JASHQL010000424.1, read on the forward strand.
ACACCTCGGCCACGGGAAGGCTCCAGGTCTGGCCGCGCTCAATCTGCTCACCGCCGTCCTGGCGGCGCTCGGCTTGCTCGCCGCACGTTCCCTGCCACGGCCAGGCAGATCACCGGAAATCGCGGTCAAGGCCGCGCCTGGACCGGCGTCGGCGTGAGTTCCGCCAGTCTTGTCTGTCAGGCACGTAACATGCTAGCGTGAGTGAATCGTGACCTTATCGGCGGAGGTGCGGTGTGACGTCGGTTCAGGACGTGCGGGCGGATGCGGCTGCGGGTGTGGTGGACCGGGCGATTTACTCCGATCCTGAGGTGTTCGCGCTGGAGCGGGAGCTGATTTTCCGGCGGACGTGGCAGTATGCGTGCACGGTGCATGACCTGA
>JASHQL010000042.1 GCA_030039155.1 Streptosporangiaceae bacterium
GGGGCTGGCCGCCGGCGGCCTTGGTGGTGGCCGGCTTGGCGCCGGCATCGGCTGCCTGGGTGTCCGGCTGGTAGTCGGCGAAGAAGCTCCACCAGGCCCGGTCCACCGAGCCGGGATCGGCAAGGTAACGCTGGTACAGCTCATCGACGAGCCATTGATTCGGCCCGAAGTCGGTACCGGGCGGTGCCGCCTGTCCAGTTGATGCGTCGGGGGAGCTCTTGGTGAGATCCGCAGAACTTTGCGGGGACTCAGCGGACACGGCCGGGATCGCCCTCTTTCTGAACCGGGTGGGGTGGCGGCTTTTACGCGCACCTGCAAGGCTACCCGGCGGTTGCGTTTGGCCAGCCGATGGCGCGTGAACTGGCTGCCGGGCACTGCCTAGCCGGGCATCCGGTCCCTGCCGTGCGGCGCCAGCCAGCTGACGTACGGCCCCTTGGGCACGATCCTGGACGGGTTGATCCAGTTCTGCGTTTGGTAGTAGTGCCGCTTGATCTGCGCGAAGTCCGTGGTATCCGCGAATCCCGGCCGCTGGTACAGGTCGCGCGCGTACGCCCACAGGTGCGGGTAATCGGCGAGCCGGTGCAGATTGCACTTGAAATGCAGGTAGTAGACGGCGTCGAATCTGGCCAGCGTGGGGAACAGCCGCACGTCAGCCTCGGTGAGCTGGCCGCCGAGCAGGAACCTGCGCCTGGCCAGCCGCTCCTCAAGCGCGTCCAGCGTGGTGAACAGCGCGTCGAAGGCTTCCTCGTAGGCCGCCTGGCTGGTCGCGAGCCCCGCCTTGTACACCCCGTTGTTCACCGTGTGATAGATCAGCGTGGCCAGCGCGTCGATCTCCCTGCGGTGCGGCGGCGGGTACAGCTCGGGCGCGCCGGGCCGGTGGAAGGCGCCGAACTCGGTCTCAAGCTGCACGGTGATCTGCGGGATGTCGTTGGTGACGATCCGCTGTGCCTTGGCGTCCCACAGGAACGGCACCGTGCACCGTCCGGCGTAGCCGGGGTCGCTGGCCAGGTAGAGCTCGGAGAGCAGCCGCGCTCCGGTGATCGGGTCACGGCCGCCCGCGCTGTCCAGGAACTGCCAGCCGTGCTCTCCTACGATCGGGTCGGTGAGCGACAACCCGACGCACCGGTCCAGGCCGAGCATTCTGCGCACGATCAGCGCCCGGTGCGACCATGGGCAGGCGAGCGAGGCGTACAGGTGATACCGGCCGGGCTCGGCGAGGAATCCGGTCGATCCGTCCCTGGAGATCCGCCCGGTGAACGTGCCCTGCTGCCGCACGTACCCACCGGTTGCGAAGGCAGGAGCTGGTTGCGAGGCGGCGGCTGGCAATCCCGGCTCCTTCCAGGTCCGAACAACGCATGATTTCCTACTAGATCATGATTAGCAGGCGCAAGGGGCACGCGGCCGCCAGCGTAGCTGACGCAGAGTGACCGATTGTGCAGACGAGACAAAAGGGGCTAGTGCGGTGGGCTTCCTGGCAGCTGCGATTGATCACCTGAGCGGCTGGCTCGCCTACGGCCTGGTGGCCGCGCTGGTGTTCGGCGAGACCGCGGTGTTCCTCGGTTTCGTGCTGCCCGGCGAGGCCGCGGTGGTGCTCGGCGGGGTGCTGGCCAGCCGCGGCCACATCTCGCTCTGGCTGCTCATCGTGATCGTGGTGCTGGCCGCCTGCATCGGACCGTTCGTCGGCTACGAGATCGGCCGCAGGATGGGCGGGCGGGTCTTCGCGTCCAGGGCGCTCAGCCGGATGCCCGGCGGCGTGCAGCGGGTGCAGGACGTGCTGCGCGACCGGGGTGCGGTCGCGGTGCTGCTCGGCCGGTTCCTCGCGGTCGTGCGCGCGCTGATGCCGGCCGCGGCGGGCGCGGCGAACGTCAGGTACCGCACGTTCGCCGTCTACAACATCGCCGGCGGCATTGTCTGGGGCGTCGGGTACAGCCTGCTCGGCTATCTGGCCGGGTCTGCTTATGCGGCAGTCGAGCGGCAGGTCGGCACCGGCGTCGCCATCGCGATCGGCGCCGTGGTGGTGATAGCGGTGGCCGCCTGGGCCTACCGCCGGCACCGGCGGGTGCGGGCGCTGCCGCGGCAGCCGGCCGAGCCGGTGCACGGCGCGACCGCGGTGACCGAGCCTGAGCCGCAGGCCGACCGGGAGAAATATCCACGCCCAGGGGCCTGATCCTTCCTCCGGCGCAGCGGGCGGTGGCAGCCGCGCGTGCTTTGCTGGAAAGCCGGAGGTGGCAACGGGTGCGCGAGTTCGGCCAGCTGGAAAGCGCGATCATGGACGTGATCTGGGCTGCGAACAGGCCCTACCTGGTCCGCGAGGTACGCGAGCGGCTCAGGTACGACCGGCCGGTCGCCTACACCACGGTGATGACCGTGATGACGATCCTGTACGGCAAGGGCGTGCTGCGCAGGGAGAAGCACGGCCGGGCCTGGCGGTACTGGGCTGCCGAGGCGCGCGAGCAGCATGATGCCAGGCTGATGGCCGAGGTGCTGCGGTCCGGCGGCGACCACCGGCTGACGCTGAGCTGGTTCCTTGAGCTTGCCAGCGAGGACGAACTCGGCACGCTGCGGCTCGCGATGGACGCTACCCAACGCGCGAGATCAGCCCAGGCCAGCTAGCCGACGCCGGCGGTGCTCGGCCGGGCCGCGGCGGTGTTGTCTGTTGCCGCGCTGGCCGCGGCTGTGCTGCCGAAAACGTCGTCCCTGCGGTGCTCGAGCGACGGCAGCGCGGCCCTGACCCGGAGCGTGACCGCAGCGTCCACGTCGCCGCTGGCGACACCCGCAGCGGGGCCGAGGTCGAGCCTGACCACGCCCATCGGGTCAACCAGCATGCTGCGCCCGACGCCGGTCGCAGCCTTGGTTGCCGGTCCGGCGGGATCTGGCACCTGCCCTGCGGCAGCGATCCAGATCGTGTTCTCGATCGAGCGGGCCCGCACCAGGGTCACCCAGTGTTCCTCCTTGAACAGCCCGGCAGCCCACGCGGACGGCAGCACGATCAGCTCGGCGCCGGCCGTGGCCAGCGCACGGGCTAGCTCGGGGAACCTGACGTCGTAGCAGGTCATGAAGCCGACCCGGAGGCCGCACAGGTCGGCGAGCACGACCTGGTCGCCCGCCGCGACGTGGTCGGACTCGCGGTGGCCGAGCGCGTCGAACAGGTGCAGCTTGCGGTAGCTGGCGACCAGCCGGCCGCGGCCGTCGAAGGCCACCGTGGTGTTGAACACCCTGCCATCCGGCGCCGGCTCGAAGACGCCGGCCACGATCGCCACGCCCGCGCGGCTCGCCAGGCGGCCAAGCTCGGTGCAAAACGGCCCGTCCACCGGCTCGGCGGCCGCCCGCAGGTCGGCCGCGAAGCTGGCCAGCGTCGCCTCGGGAAAGACGATCAGCTCGGCACCCTGGCCAGCGGCCTCGGTGACCGCCGCGCCCACCCTGTCGAGATTGACCGAAGGCGAGATGCTGATCGGCAGCTGGCCGAGGGCGACGCGCATACCTCGCAGCTTAGTCCCGGCCAGCGGCCTCACACTCCGGCGAGCAGGTCTCCCTCCGGCTCTGGGTCCTCGTCCCAGTCGGTGCTGCCGTACCAGTCCGGCTTCCTGACTGGCCGGCCGTCCCGGGGCCGGACCGGCACCTGCAGCCCCCGTGCGTGGAACGACAGCACCCGCCTGGCGAAGGCGGTGAGCTGGCACGGCGCGCTGTCGGCGATGGTGTGCGCGGAGTCCTCCCGCCTGCTGGCGATGCTCACCAGCGTGGCGACGGCGACCGGCACGCAGATAGCGGCGGCGGTGATGGCAAACAGCGCGATCAGCACGCGTTACCCCTTCCGGGCCAGCGGTCCGGCGTGTCAGCCCCTGACGTGTCACGCCGGATCCGCTATATTGACCCCAATGGTTCCAGACATCTAGCTCATACCAATGAGTGGTGTGTTTCAAACAATCTGCACGGGTAATTTTTCTCAGCCAAGGGAGGATGAGTCGTGGCGCAGGCCAAGTACCAGGAGATCGCTGACCGGCTCAGGGAGCAGATGCGCAGCGGGACACTGGCACCTGGCGACCGGTTGCCAAGCGAGCCCGACCTGGTCAGGGAGTTCGACGCGTCACGCAACACGGTCAGGCTGGCGATCGCGCTGCTGACCAACCAGGGCCTGGTGGTGACCAGGCAGGGACTCGGCAGCTTCGTGCACGAGCCGCCGCGCCCGTACACCGCGCTGCTGTCCAGGGTCAGGGCGACATCGCCGGGCGAGCTGCACGCCTCCGAGGCGCTGCCGGTGGTCAGCCCGGACGCGGACGAGCCAGAGATGGTCAGGCTGGTGGTGGAGACCGGCATCGCCACCAAGAGCGTGGCGGAGAAGCTGGACATCGCGCCGGGCGACCCGGTGATCGTCCGCCGCTCTCAGCAGCAGCTCGGCGACCTGCCGTGGCAGCTGATCAACTCCTACTTCCCGATGGACGTCGCGGCGGGCACGCCGCTCGCGCACGCGGGCACCATCGCGCAGGGCAGCGTGCAGGCGCTGGCCGAGGCCGGCTATCCGCAGGCGGGCTTCGTGGACGAGATCGGCGCCAGGATGCCGAACGCGCGGGAGCTTGACTTCTTCAAGCTGGCCAGCGGGACCCCGGTGATCGTGGTGAACCGCACCGCGTACGACACCGAGCGGCCGATCCGGATGACCAGGTACATCTACCGCGGGGACCGCGTCCGGCTGGCGCACGAGGAAGGCATGATCCCGGTCAAGTACCGAAACGAATGATTTCGGGAACGACTGCTTGCGGCTAGCGTGGCAGCCATGCTGACGCTGCTCCTGGTCGCGGTGTCCGTGGGGTTGTCGAACTTCGCGGCCTCGATCGGCATCGGCACGTCCGGGGTCGATGCCGGGACCAGGCTGCGGGTCGGCCTGGTGTTCGGCCTGTTCGAGGCCGGCATGCCGCTGGTCGGGCTGCTGATCGGGGACCAGTTCGCGGACCAGGTAGGGCGCGCCGGCCGGTGGGCTGGCGCGGCGACGCTCGGCGCGATCGGCTTGTACAGCATCATCAGCTCGCTGCGCCGCCGCGACCGCCAGCCGATCCCGGCCGGGCTGGCCAGGCTGCTGCTCGCCGGGCTGGCGCTCAGCCTGGACAACCTGGTGATCGGCTTCGCGCTCGGCACCTACCGGGCGCCGATCGTGGTCAGCGCGGTGATCATCGGCGCGGTCAGCGTGGCGCTCTCGCTGATCGGCCTGGAGATAGGAGCCAGGGTGGCCCGCTGGGCAGGCCCGCGCGCCGAGCTGGCCAGCGGCGTGATCTTGCTGTCGGTCGGCGCCGCGATGGCCGGCGGCGCGCTCAGTTAGCCGGCGCCCTGGTTAGCCGGCCAGCCTGGCCAGGGCCGGCACGAACAGCGCCGCGTTCACCGTGCCGAGCCCGGTCACCAGGTCATAGCCGGGCCTGGCACCGAATCCCGGCACCACGATCGTCTTGCCGCGGCGGCTGAAGCTGAACGTGTTGTTGCCCTTGGTGACGTCCACGATGCCGTCGGCCGCCGTCATCTTGTAGAGCACGCCGTTGATCACGCCGAGCTTGTGCCCGTGCGCCTCCTGGTAGGCCATCGCCACGACCCCGGCGAACAACGGCGTGGCCAGGCTGGTCCCGCAGATGCCCTGCCAGTGCGAGCCGCTGCCCGGGTAGCTCACCCTGATCGCCACGCCGCTCGCGCACGAGGCGTCCATGGAGATGTCGGGGATGCCTCTGTGATCGCCGGTCAGGCCGCGCACGCCGTCCTGGTAGGCGGGCCTGGCGAAGACGACGGACCGGCCGCCGCCGCCGTCGTTCCAGGCAACGTCAGGCGCTGTCCTGGTGCCGCTGGCGGTGAGCGAGAGCTTGGTGCCGCCGACCGCGGTCACCAGCGGGTCGCTGGCCGGCCACTCGACTGCCCTGGTCCTGAAGTAGCTCTTCATGTTGTAGGTCTCGCCGGCCGCGCCGCTGTCGCCGGCCGCGGCGAGCACGGTGACCTTGTCCTTGGCGGCCAGCAGGTAGGCGCTGCGCACGCTGCGCAGCTGGGCCGCTGAGCTGAAGGTCTGCTCGGTGGCGCCGAAGCTCTGGCTGATCACCTGGCCGAGATGGTGCTCGAGCACGTACTTCTCCGCCTGCACGATCTGCGGGAACCCGGTAATGCCCTCGTTCTCCGAGGTCGGGGTCTCGACCAGGAGGATGTTCGCGCCTGGCGCCATGACGTGCGACCACTCCACGTCAAGCGTGGTCTCCGAGGCCCAGCCGACCCGGTTGCTTGTCGGCTGGTAGGCGGGCACCGGGCCGGCCGGCTGGATGATCTTCAGCGACGGCGGGTTCGGCAGCCCGAACGCCGCGTCGAACGCGGCCAGGTCGCGGGCGATCGTCGGCGAGCCGAACGAGTCGACGATCACGATGGTCTGGCCCTTGCCGTCGATGCCCTTGGCCAGCAGCGGGCCGACGTTGTAGGCGCGCCGTATCTGCTGCGGGGTCAGCCCCACGTCCGGCACGCTGGCCTTCTTGGTGACGTGGGTGCCGCGGTTGCCGCGGGTGGTGTTGACCGGAGCTGACTGGCCTGACTTGGTTCCGGCCGCGCAGCCCGCCGCGGCGACGGCGAGCACCGCCACGCCAACAGCCAGCCTGTTCCGGAGCAGCACAACGCGCACCGGCGATGCCTCCTAGTCGTCCAGCAGACGGAGCGCTGCCTTCGGGCAGGACCGCACCGCGTGCCTGACCCCGTCGGCGAGCCGTTCGGGTACCTCAGCTACGAGGATATGCAGCTGATCCTCGTCGTCGACCTCGAACACCTCGGGCACCAGGCCAGCACAGACCGCGTTCGCCTCACAGGCATCTCGGTCAACTTCTACCCGCACCGATCTGCTCCTTCGGCTCGGCGATCATCCCTCGGACTAGAGCATGCCAGACTGTCCGGATGAGCCAGACCGTGCCGGTACTCCCAGAGCAGCTGCGGATGGTGGCCGAGTCGGTGAAGGGCTTCATGCCGCCGGCCGAGGGCCTGGCGCTGTTCGAGACCGCGGCCGCCTACTGCGGTGTCGGGCCGGTCGCCGAGATCGGCACCTACTGCGGGAAGTCCACCGTCTACCTGGCCGCCGCGGCCAGCCAGGCCGGCCAGCAGGTCATCACCGTCGATCACCATCACGGGTCAGAGGAGAACCAGCCTGGCTGGGAGTACCACGACACCGAGCTGGTCGACCCGGCCACCGGGCTGCTCGACACGTTGCCGCATTTCCGCGCGACCATGACCGCCGCCGGGCTTGAGCCGCACGTGATCGCGATCGTCGGCAGGTCGGCGGAGGTGTCGCGGCTCTGGCGCACGCCGCTCGGCATGCTGTTCATCGACGGCGGGCACACCGATGCGGCCGCGACGACCGACTACGAGGGCTGGGCGCCGTGGATCGCGCCAGGCGGCGCGCTGGCGATCCACGACGTGTTCCCCGACCCGGCCGACGGCGGCCAGCCGCCGTACCGGATCTACCAGCGCGCGCTGCGCTCCGGCGCGTTCACGCAGGTGCGGGTGCAGGGCTCGCTGCGGGTGCTGGAGCGGACCGGGACCGGCATCGGCTAGCTGCGGTCAGGCAGGCTCGCAGCCGCACCCGGCATCGCCTGGCAGCAGGTACCGGCCCGCTGCCGAGTTGCCGTTGGCGGGCAGCGGGGACAGCTCGTCGTTCCCGAAATGAAGCGCCCGGCCGTCGTGACCGTTGTGGTCGGCGTGCCCGGGCCGGCCCGCCGCCCTGAAGATGCCCGAGGTGTCGCTGGCGCCCGCGAGCACGTCGGCGGCCAGCACGACGGCGGCCGCGGTCCAGCTGCTCTGCTCGTTCGGGAAATGCGTGCCGTTGGCGTACTGCCAGCCGGTCCAGTACCCGCCGTCGGCCGCGCGCAGGCGCTGGACCTGCGCGAACAGCTCGAGCGCGGCGGCCGAGTCGGCGATCGCGTCAAGCGCGATGGCCAGCTCACAGGTCTCGGCACCGGTCACCCACGGCTGGTCGCTGACGCAGCGCACGCCAAGCCCAGGCACCACGAAGGTGTCCCACTCGGCGGCCAGCAGCCTGGTCGCCGCCGCGCCCCTGACCGCGCCGCCGAGCACCGGGTAATACCAGTCCATCGAGAACCAGCTCTTGTCGGCGAACGCCTCGCCGTGGCAGGCGACCACGTGCCCGAGCCGGTCGGCGGCAAGCTCCCAGTCCGGCTGCGGTTTGCCCAGGTACTCGGCAAGCGCGGCCGCGCAACGCAGGCTCTGGTGCATGCTCGAGCTGCCGGTGAGCAGCGCGTAGCTGCCTGGCGTGCCGTCCGCGTTGCGCCGCCAGATGATCTCGCCGCGCGGGGTCTGCAGGCCGAGCGCGAACTCGATGGCGGCCCTGACGACCGGCCACATCCGGTCGGCGAATGCGTCGTCACGGGTGTGCAGCAGTTCGTGCCAGACGCCGACCGCCACGTACGCTGCATGGTTGGCCTCGCTGCTGCCGTCGCCGGCGCCAGGCGGCACGAACGCGAACGGTGCGGCCGGCTCGCTGGCCTTCGTTGGCGGCGTGACCAGCCAGGACCCGTCAGGCCGCTGCTCGGTGGCGAGCCAGTCGTAGGCCCGGCGTGCCTGGTCGCGCAGCCCGGCCAGGCTCAGCGCCATCGCGCATTCCACGTGGTTCCAGGTGTCGACGTGGCCGTCAGGCCAGCCGATCGCGCCCGATGGCTGCTGGGCGGTGGCGATGCTCAGGCCGGTGGCGCGTACCTGGCCGGCGGACAGCACGCCAGCCACCTCCGGCACCTGGCCGGCCGCCAGCCGCTCAGACATGCACGTCCCTGGCCTGCCGCGGCTGGCCTGCCGGTCTCGAGTGCTTGGTCGCGTAGACCACCAGGCTCTTGCCGATCAGCGGGTTCAGCGCCTTGTCCGCCCACTGGGTGATCGCAGGCTTGCGCATGATGTCCCAGACCAGCAGCTTGTGGTAGGTGCTGGCCAGCGGGTGCGCGTCGTCGTGCACGCCGACCGCGCACTTCAGCCACCAGTACGGCGAGTGCAGCGCGTGCGCATGGTGGTGGCCGCCGATCAGCAGCCCTGCCCTGGCCAGCTTCACCTCGACCTCGTGCCTGGTGAAGATGCGGACGTGCCCGCCAGGGGTGTTGTGGTAGTCGTCGGACAGCAGCCAGCAGACCCGCTCTGGCAGCCACGCGGGCACCGTGACCGCGGCGATCCCGCCGGGCCGCAGCACCCTGGCGATCTCGCGCATCGCTACCTGGTCGGACGGGATGTGCTCGAGCACCTCGGCCGCGATGACCACGTCGAAGCTGCCGTCGTCGAACGGCATGCAGGTGGCATCGCCGGCCGCGGTGGCCGCGGTCGCGCCCTCCGGTACCTCGCCGCTCTCGGCCATCGCCGCGAACATCGCGCTGACCTGGCGCAGCTCGCCCAGGTCGGTGTCGAGCGCGAGCACGTGCGCGCCGCGCCTGAAGACCTCGAAGGCGTGCCTGCCCGCGCCGCAGCCGAGGTCGAGCACGCGGCTGCCAGGCCCGACCGGCAGCTGGCTGAAGTCGACGGTCAGCACGGCGCGGTCACCTCGCCGGCCCTGGCCTTGACGCCGGCCGGTCTTGCTGCCGCGGCCGCGATCGCCTGCCGGTACTCACCGACGGTGGCCCTGGCCACGGCCGGCCAGGCGAACCGCTCCTGCACCCGCTGATGCGCCGCGGCGCCGAGCCGGTCACGCTCGGCCGGCGAGTCGTGCAGGATGCGCAGCGCCGTCGCCAGTTCCTCCGCGTCGCCCGGGCTGACCAGCATGGCAGCGTCGCCGGTGACCTCTGGCAGTGCGCCGGTCCTGCTGGCGATCAGCGGCGTGCCGGACGCCATGTGCTCGACCGCGGGCAGCGAGAAGCCCTCGTACAGCGACGGCACCACGGCGACCTCGGCGGTCGCGATCAGCTCGGCCAGCTCACCGTCGCTGATCCCGCTGACGAACCTGACCTTGTCGCCGAGCGCCAGGTCGCTGAGCAGATGCTCGGTCGGGCCGCCCGGCGACAGCTTGCTGACCAGGATCAGCTCGCCGGTCCGCTCGGTGCAGAACTTGGCGAACGCCCGCAGCAGCGTGGCCACGCCCTTCACCGGCGAGTCGGCGCTAGCGACCGCGACAAACCGGCCTGGCACGCGTTCGGCGCCGCGCGGGTGGAACAGCCTGGTGTCCACCCCGAGCGGGATCACCTTGACCTGGTCGGCAGGCACCTTGAAGTCGCGGATGATGTCGGCCTTGGACGACGCAGAGCCGGTCATCACCGGGCCGACCTTGCGGGCCACCCTGCCCTGCATCCTGACGAAGGAGTACCAGCGCCACTTGGCCAGCTTGGACAGCCCGCGGGCGGCCCGCAGCTCGATCCGCCGGTCCACGCTGATCGGGTGGTGGATGCTGGTCACCAGCGGCAGCCCCAGCCTGGCGATGCCGAGCATGCCGTAGGCCAGCACCTGGTTGTCGTGCACGATGTCGAAGTCCGCGGTCCTGGCGCGCAGCGCGCGCACCGCCCGCAGGCTGAAGGTCAGCGGCTCGGGAAACGCGGCGGTCCACATCGTGCCGACCTCGAGCAGGTCGATCCAGTCGCGGTACTCGCGCAGGCCAGGGGTGCGGAAGGGGTCCTCGTCCCGGTACAGGTCGAGGCTCGGCAGCGTGCGCAGCAGCGGGCCGGGCTCGAGCTCGGGGTACGGCTGGCCCGAATACACCTCGACATGGTGGCCGAGCGCGGCCAGCTCGCGGGACAGGTGCCTGAGATAGATGCCCTGGCCGCCGCAGTGCGGCTTGCTCCGGTACGACAGCAGGCAGACCCGGAGCCGGCGGTCATCGGCGCGGGGGTCCGTGCCGATCGCGCCCTCAGGGCCGGGCTCAGCTGGGCCGGTCTCGGTGCTCACGCAGGTTCGCGCCTCCTTGTCCGCCGCTGGCAAAGCAACAGTGCCCGCGTGATCTCAGGCCGCATCTCGCAGAGACGCGGCCTAGGCAGCGAACATTACCAACCAGGCAACTTCCGTGCCGTTTCACCCCAGTCGCAAGCCGGACTGTGCTGCGTCTCGGCGGTGTCTGTAAGCTGCCGCGACGAGGTAGGCACGGAGTTTCGGAGGCTCAGCTGACACGGCGCGCGCTGATCACCGGCATCACCGGGCAGGACGGCTCATACCTGGCCGAGCATCTGCTCGGCCTCGGCTATGAGGTGTTCGGGCTGGTCAGGGGTCAGGCCAATCCCCGGGTCAGGCAGCTCAAGCAGTTGCTCGGCGACGTCCGGCTGGTCCGGGGCGACCTGCTCGACCAGGGCAGCCTGATCTCCGCAGTGGAGCGGGTGCAGCCAGACGAGGTGTACAACCTGGCCGCGATCTCCTACGTGCCGATGTCCTGGCAGCAGGCAGAGCTGACCGGCGAGGTCACCGGGCTCGGCGTGCTCAGGGTGCTCGAGGCGATCAGGGTATGCAGCGGGATCAGCGCCTCCCGTACCCCTGGCCGCGGCCAGATCCGCTTCTACCAGGCCTCGTCCTCGGAGATGTTCGGCCAGGTCAGGGAGTCCCCGCAGACCGAGCAGACGCCGTTCCACCCGCGCAGCCCGTACGGCGTGGCCAAGGCGTACGGGCACTTCCTGACGCAGAACTACCGCGAGTCCTACGGGATGTTCGCGGTGTCCGGGATCTTGTTCAACCACGAGTCGCCGCGCCGCGGCGCCGAGTTCCTGCCGCGCAAGGTGTCGCTGGGCGTGGCGAAGATCAAGCTGGGCTACGAGCGGCAGCTGCGGCTCGGCAACCTGGGCGCCAGCCGGGACTGGGGGTTCGCCGGCGACTACGTGCGCGCCATGCAGCTGATGCTGGCCCAGGACAACCCGGCCGACTACGTGGTCGGCACCGGGACCATGTACTCGGTGGAGCAGCTCGTGGACATCGCGTTCGCGTGCGCCGGCATCGACTGGCACGACCACGTGGTCACCGATGCGGCGTTCGTGCGGCCGGCCGACGTTGACCGGCTGTGCGCCGACCCGGCCAAGGCGAAGCTGGAGCTCGGCTGGGAGCCGAAGATCGGGCTCGAGGAGCTGGTCAGCATGATGGTCGAGGCCGATATGGAGCTGCTCGCCAACGGTGACGTCGAAGAAACCTTCAGCACCGACTCCTGGTGA
>JASHQL010000425.1 GCA_030039155.1 Streptosporangiaceae bacterium
ATGTTGATGCCGGCGTTCGCGATTGCACGGAAGATCCGCGCCGCCTCGCCGACCTTGTCCGGCACGCCGACCACGGTGATCTTCGCCTCGCCCCGGTCCTGGGCGATGCCGGAGATGATGGCCTGCTCCATCGGGTTGTCCTCCGTGTCGTCCGCGGCATCACTGACCCAGGTGCCTGACCTGTTGCTCCAGGACGAGCGCACGTGAATCGGGATCTTGTACCTGCGCGCGTACTCGACGGAGCGCAGGTTCAGCACCTTGGCACCGCAGGCCGCCATCTCCAGCATTTCCTCGTAGGAGATGCGCGGCAGCTGGCGGGCTGACGGCACGATCCGCGGGTCAGCGGTGAAGATGCCGTCGACGTCGGTATAGATCTCGCAGGAGTCGGCGCCGAGCGCCGCGGCGAGCGCGACCGCCGTGGTGTCCGACGCGCCCCGGCCGAGCGTGGTGATGTCCTTGCTGGTCTGCGACACGCCCTGGAAGCCCGCCACGATCGGGATCGCGCCGTCTTCGAGCGCCGCCTGGATCCGGCCAGGGGTGATGTCGATGATCCTGGCCTTGCCGTGTGCGGAGTCGGTGATGACGCCGGCCTGCGAGCCGGTGAACGACCGGCCCTCGAGCCCCAGGTTGGCGATCGCCATCGCGAGCAGCGCCATGGAGATCCGCTCGCCAGCGGTCAGCAGCATGTCCAGCTCGCGGCCTGGCGGCGCCGGGCTCACCTGATCGGCCAGGTCCTTCAGCTCGTCGGTGGTGTCGCCCATCGCGGAGACCACCACGACGACCGAGTTCCCGGCCTTCCTGGTCGCCACGATCCGCTGCGCGACCCGCTTGATGCCGTCGGCGTCAGCGACTGAGGAGCCTCCGTACTTCTGTACGACGAGGGCCACGCCTGGCTACCCCCTCCTGCTGCGAATGCGGGCGTCGCCTGAGTCTACCGAGGCTGGCGGGCTGGCTAGCGGCCCGCGGTCTCCTCGGACACGTCCAGCCTGGCGTGCGCGACCACCGCGTGCAGCGCCCGCAGCGCCGCCCCGCCGTGGGTGCCCCAGTGGTTCACGTAGGAGAACTGCCACCACCACAGCGCCTCGGCCACCCGGCCCGCCTCGTAATGCTTGAGGCCGTGCACCAGGTCAGCCGACACCGCGGCGACGTCGTCGGACAGCCGGAACGGCGTGGCCCTGGTGTCCGCGTACGGGTCGAAGATCTCGGCGTACTCGTCAACGGACTGCAGCCGGCTGGCAAGGCCGGTGCGCAGCTGGTCAAGGTCCATCTCGGGATCGGCGCCGACGTCCGGCTCCCAGTTGCCGCGCAGGATCACGTCCTTGCTGGCGCCGAGCTGGGCGCCGGCCAGCATCACCTGCGCCACCTCGAGCAGCAGCAACGGCACGATCTCGTCGCCGCCCTCGCCGCCGGCCAGCCGGGCTACCCCGTCGAGGAAGTCACGTGCGTGTCCGGCGATCCGGTCCGCCTGCGGCCGCCAGTCCTCGGTCGCCGGGCCGTCCTGCCCAGGGGGGACGACCCCCCTTGACCCCCCCGTGCCCGGATCGCCGTTCCGGCTAGACATCAAGCTGCCTCCGTCCCTCGAACGCTCGGCCGAGCGTGACCTCGTCGGCGTACTCAAGCTCGCCGCCGACCGGCAGCCCGCTGGCTGGCCTGGTGACCCTGATGCCGAGCGGCTTGACCAGCCGCGCCAGGTACGTCGCGGTGGCCTCGCCCTCAAGGTTGGGATCGGTGGCCAGGATCAGCTCGGTCACCGTGCCGTCGGCAAGCCTGGCCATCAGCTCCCTGATCCGCAGCTCGTCAGGGCCGATGCCGTCGATGGGGCTGATCGCACCGCCGAGGACATGGTAGCGACCGCGGTACTCGCGGATCTTCTCCACCGCCGCGACATCCTTGGGCTCCTCAACCACGCAGATCACCGACGGGTCGCGCCGGGCGTCTGCGCAGATCCGGCACTCGTCGGCCTCGGCGACGTTGCCGCAGGTCCGGCAGAACTTGACCTTCTCGGTCACTTCCTGCAGCACGGCCGCGAGCCGCTTGACGTCGGCCGGGTCCGCGGCAAGCAGGTGAAAGGCGATCCGCTGGGCACCCTTCGGGCCGACGCCAGGAAGCTGGCCGAGTTCCTCGATGAGGTCCTGGACGATGCCCTCGTACACCTCAGGTCCCGCTCGCCTGACCGCCAGGCCCGTCCGGCTCGTCCTCGTCCGGCTCCTCGTCGTCGTCCAGCTCTTCGTCGTCCTCGTCAGGTCCGCCCGCGCCGAGCGCTCCGGCCCCGCCGAACATCTCGCCGAGGTCTGGCATCCCGGCACCGCCGAGCCCGGCCGCGAACGGCGACATGGCCTGCTGCTGCAGGTCAGCGGCTCTGGTGCTGGCGTCCCTGATCGCGGCAAGTACCAGGTCGGACAGCACCTGGGCGGTCTCGGCCTGGTCGTCGCCGTCGATTGCGGAAGCCGAGATCGTGATGTCGAGCAGCTCGCCCTGGCCGCTCACCACCGCCCTGACCAGCCCGCCGCCAGCCGTGCCCTCGACGCTGGCATCGGCGAGTTCCTGCTGCGCATTCATCAGCTGGTTTTGCATCGCCGCCGCAGCGGCAAGCAGTTGCTGCATATCCAGCTGGCCGCCTGGCTCCACGTGCGTCCCCACTATCGGTCATGCCACCTGCGGTGGCTGCGGTGGACCGCACCGGCGGGCGATCCCTGCCGAACCCGAGCCTACTCGCCGATCTCCTCGATCACCTTGCCGCCAAGCTCCCGCTCGATCAGGCCGGAGCCGGTGAGCTCGGCCGGGGCTGGCTCGTCGTCCGGGTCCGGCGCTGCCTCCTCTGCCGACCGCTGCTGACGGCCCTGACCTGCGGCCGACCCGCCGCCCCCGCCGGGCTGGCCGACTGCTGGCGGCGGCTGGCTTGCCGACCCGCCATGCTCGGCACCGGGGCGGGCGGGCGGCATGGGAGGCTGCGCAGACGTTCCCGTCATGATCTTGGGTTTGATCCCGAACATGTCTGCCAGGACTACGCCAAGCTCCTTGTCGTACCCCCCGCTGATGAAGCCCTTTGCCTCGCCCTCGCGCTCGAATGCCAGGGTGAGCGTGCCGTCGGTCAGCGCGGCCGGCGTCGCGCCGCGGAGCAGGATGCCGGCCACCCGCTTCTCCGCGCCGACCGCGCGCAGCACGTCCGGCCAGCGGCCGCGCAGCAGGTCGGCGTCGACCTGGCCCGGTGGCACGGCGGCCGGCTT
>JASHQL010000426.1 GCA_030039155.1 Streptosporangiaceae bacterium
ACATAGTCCCGCGATGGGGCGGCGACGCGAACTTTATGCCCGTCGTCGCCAGAACCAAGGTGCTGCCCCAGCTACTGACCGACACCCGTGCTCTGCTCGCCGAAGCGTGGCCTACCCAGCCTTAGCTGCGCTCGCGACCTTTTCCGCGAGATGCGAGGGCAGCGGCTCGTACCGCAGGTAAGACCGGGTAAACGAACCAGTCCCGTGCGACATAGAGCGCAGGTCGATCGCGTAGCGGATGATCTCGAGTTGCGGGATCTCTGCCTTCACCAGGGTGCGTCCGCCTGGGATCGCCTCGGTGCCGAGCACGCGGCCGCGCCTGGATGACAAGTCGGACATGACCGCGCCGACGTAGTCGTCGGCAACCATCACGCTGACCTCGTCGACCGGTTCGAGCAGCGAGACGCCGGCCTTCTCCGCGGCGTCCTTGAGGCCCGCCCGGCCGGCCTTCTGGAATGCCATGTCGGAGGAGTCGACCGAGTGCGCCTTGCCGTCGTACAGGGTCACCCTGATGTCCACCATCGGGTAGCCGGCCAGCACGCCCTGCTCCAGCTGCGCCTTGATGCCCTTCTCCACCGACGGGATGAACTGGCGCGGGACGACGCCGCCGACGATCTTGTCGACGTACTCGAAGCCGCCGCCGGAGTCCAGCGGCTCGACCTCCAGGTGCACGATGCCGTACTCGCCGTGGCCGCCGCTCTGCTTGACGTTGCGGCCGAGGCCCTGCGCCTTGCCGGCCACGGTCTCGCGCAGCGGCACGCGCAGCTCCACGGTTTCCACCGCCACCCCGTACCGGCTGGACAGCCGGTCGAGCAGCAGGTCGGCATGTGCCTCGCCCATGCACCACAGGACAAGCTGCCGGGTCTCGGCGTTGTTCTCCAGCCGCAGCGTCGGGTCCTCGGCCACCAGCCTGGACAGCGCCTGCGACATCTTGTCCTCGTCGGCCTTGGACTTGGCCACGATGGCGATCGGCAGCAGCGGCTCCGGCATCGCCCAGGACTCCATCAGCAGCGGCTTGTCCTTGTCCGACAGCGTGTCGCCGGTCTCGGCGGCGGTCAGCTTGGCGACCGCGCAGATGTCGCCGGCCACGCACTGGTTGATCGTGCGCTGCTGCTTGCCGAGCGGCGAGGTCAGCGCGCCGATCCGCTCGTCCTCGTCGTGGTCGGCGTGCCCACGGTCGGCCCTGCCGTGCCCGGATACGTGTACCACGGCGTCCGGCCGCAGCGTGCCGGAGAACACCCGGACCAGGCTCACCCGGCCGACATACGGGTCAGATGTGGTCTTCACCACCTCGGCCAGCAGCGGGCCGTTGGGGTCGGAGGACAGGTTCGTGACCGGCTTGCCGTCCACGGTGGTGACCTGCGGCAGCGGATGCTCGGCTGGCGCAGGGAACGCCTGGGTGATCACCTCGAGCAGCTCGGTCATGCCGATGTGGTGCGGGGCTGATGACGCGAGCACCGGGTAGAAGCTGCCCCTGGCTACCGCCTTCTCCAGGTCGTCGATCAGGCCCTTGACGTCGATCTCCTCGCCGGACAGGTAGGCGTCCATGAGGCTCTCGTCTTCGCTCTCCTGGATGATCGCCTCGATCAGCTCGCCGCGGGCTTCCTCGGTCCTGTCGGTGTCGGCCGCCTCGATGTCGGCCTCGGTCCTGCTGCCGCCCGAGTAGTCGAAGAACCGCTGCGACAGCAGCCCGATCACGCCGCGCAGGTTGCCCTGGCCGTCGCTGACCGGCAGGTAGAGCGGTGCCACCGAGCCGCCGAACGCCGCCCGGCAGGCCGCGAGCGCCTCGTCGAAGTCGCCGCGCTGGTGGTCGATCTTGGTGATCACGACGGCGCGCGGGGTGCCGACAGCCGCGCATTCCTCCCAGAGCATCCTGGTCAGCCCGTCCACGCCGTCGGCCGCAGAGACCGTGAACAGCGCCGCGTCCGCCGCCCGCAGGCCGGCCCGCAGGTCACCGGTGAAGTCCGCGTAGCCGGGCGTGTCCAGCAGGTTGACCTTGACGCCCTCGTGGTTGAACGGGACCAGCGTCAGGTTCACCGAGCGCTGCTGGCGTACCTCGACCTCGTCGAAGTCGCTGACCGTGCTGCCGTCCTCGACCCTGCCCTCGCGCTGGATGGTGCCGGTGGCGACGAGCAGCGCCTCGGCCAGTGTTGTCTTTCCTGCTCCTGAGTGGCCGACCAGCACCACGTTCCGAACGCTCTCGGGCTGGCCGGCCGGTGATGTCCTGCCGGCGGCTCCGGCTGCGTGAGACTTCTCCGCCATCTCGACTGCTCGCCTCCTACCGCTTGTTCCGCTGCTGATAGCCCAGCCTTTACCTCTCGGCAAGCCAGGACAAGTCCCGTGGATGATTGATCCCGATCGGGCCTGGGGGTCGTCGGGATTATTCCCGGCGGCGGCACCGATACGATCAAGCCGCCATGCTGAAAGTCCTGCGGCCAGTGATCACCCGCATCCTCACCCCGGTCACCGCGGCGCTGGCACGCACGCCGGTCACGCCCAACGCGCTGACGATTCTCGGCACGATCGGGGTGTCTGCCTGCGCGCTGACGCTGTTCCCGACCGGCCACCTGTTCTGGGGCGTGGTCGGCTGCACGCTGTTCGTGCTGCTTGACATGCTGGACGGCCAGCTCGCGCGGGTGAAGGGCACGACCGGGAAGTTCGGCGCGTTCCTCGACTCCACCCTGGACCGGGTGGCCGACGCCGCGGTCTTCAGCGGCCTTGCTGTCTGGTTTGTCTTGCGTGGCGATGACAAGGTGCTGGCCGGCGTGGCACTGTTCTGCCTGGTGGCAGGCGCGCTCGTGTCGTATGCCAAG
Source organism: Streptosporangiaceae bacterium (assembly GCA_030039155.1). Lineage (GTDB taxonomy): Bacteria > Actinomycetota > Actinomycetes > Streptosporangiales > Streptosporangiaceae > JOPF074. Next base: position 2,814 of record JASHQL010000426.1, read on the forward strand.
GCACGGGCCGAGGGGCTGGGCATCCGCTGCGATGTCGGCTTCGCAGAACGGACCGAACGGCTGCTGATCGCGCTCGTCGCTACTGGTTTGTCCGGACTTGGCGTACCGTATGTGCTTCCCGTGGGACTCTGGCTGCTAGCGGGAGCAAGCGCATTCACCTTCGGTCAGCGGGTGCTTGCGGTGCGCAAGGCCGCCACCGCGACTGGAGCCGGGCCGTCGGCCGCGGTCAGGGACAGCGGCTCAGATCCGGTTCCGCCGGCCGCCGGCGGGACGAACTGAACCGGGTCCGGTTTTTCGGAGGTTGAGGATGCCGGGAGTCAGAGATCGCCTGGTCGGTGCGGCATACCGGCTCGGCTGGTCGGTGGTCTGCCGGGTTCCGGAATCGTGGGCAAGGTACGGCTTCGAGGCCGGCTTCGGCATTGTCTGGCGGCGTCAGGGCCCGAGCGTCCAGGTGCTCGAGGCCAACCTGGTCCGGGTGCTCGGCAAGGACGTCGACGGCAAGACGCTGCGGGCCACCTCCAAGGCGGCGATGCAGTCCTACGGGCGGTACTGGCTCGAGGCATTCAGGCTGCCGGTGATGCCGATCGACCGGCTGATCGACGGGATGCGTGACACAGGCCACATCCAGGATGCGTTTGACTACCTGGCGGCGGGCCGCGGCGTCATTTTCGCGCTGCCGCACATGGGAAACTGGGATCAGGCCGGAGCATGGATCATCGCGAAAGGGGCAGGCTCTTTCACTACGGTGCAGGAACGGCTTGAGCCGGAGTCGGTCTACGAGCAGTTCCTGGCATTCCGCGAGGGCCTGGGCATGGAGGTGCTGCCGGCCAGCGGCGGTGCCCGCCCGTTCGGCATACTGGCGCAACGGCTGCGAGCCGGCAAAGTGGTGTGCCTGGTCTGCGACCGGGACGTCACCGGGAACGGCCTCGAAGTCGATTTCTTCGGCGAGAAGGCCAAGATGATGGCCGGAGCCGGCGCATTGGCCGTCGCGACGGGCGCGGCGCTGATGCCGGTCGCATTGTGGTTCGACGGCGACGGCTGGGGCCTGCACGTCGGCAAGGAGATTCCGGTCCCGGCTGGAGGCTCAAGGAAGGAGCAGGTCGCGGCGATGATGCAGCAGGTCGCGCGCTTCTTCGAGCACGAAATCAAGGAACATCCGCAGGACTGGCACATGCTGCAGCGGGTGTTCGTGGCTGATCTTGACCCAGAGCGGCAGGCCGCAGCCGCGGCGCGGGCCGCCCAGAACGGGTCTGAGCTGGACGGACAGGTGGACCTGTGATGCGGATCGGCCTGGTCTGCCCGTACACCTGGGACGTGCCGGGCGGGGTACAAGAGCACGTCAGGGGGCTGGCCGAGGCACTGATCGAGCTCGGGCACGAGGTCTCGGTGATCGCGCCGGCCGACGAGGACTCGGTGCTGCCCGGCTACGTGGTGCCGGGCGGCCGTGCCGTTCCGGTGCCCTACAACGGCTCGGTGGCAAGGCTGTCGTTCGGCTTCATGTCGGCCGGCCGGGTACGCCGCTGGCTCAAGGACGGCGATTTCCACGTCGTGCACGTGCACGAGCCGACGGCGCCGAGCCTGTCGCTGCTTGCCTGCTGGGCCGCCGAGGGGCCGATCGTGGCCACCGTGCACACCGCGATGCCGCGGTCGCGGGCGCTGCACGTGGCCCACCCGATCCTGGCCTCGGCGCTGGAGAAGATCAGCGGCCGGATCGCCGTGTCCGAGGCCGCGCGTACCACGCTGGTGGAGAACCTGGGCGGCGACGCGGTGCTGATCCCCAACGGGGTGCACGTGCAGCATTACCGGCACGCCGAGCCGCTGCCCGGCTGGCCGGGCTCCGGCGGCACGCTCGGGTTCCTCGGCCGGATGGACGAGCCGCGCAAGGGCCTGCCTATCTTGCTCGACGCGTTCACCATGCTGGCCAGGGAGCGGCCAGGGCTGCGGTTGCTGATCGCCGGCCGCGGCGACGCCGACGACGCGCTCGACCAGGTGCCGGCCAGCCTGCGCGGCCGGGTCGTGCTGCTCGGCCAGGTCAGCGACGAGGACCGGGTGCGGGTGTATCACTCGGTCGACGTGTTCTGCGCGCCGAACAACGGCGGCGAGAGCTTCGGCTACGTGCTCGCCGAGGCGATGGCGTCGGGCGCGCCGATCGTGGCCAGCGACCTGGACGCGTTCCGCCGGGTGCTGCGCGGCGGCCAAGCTGGCGAGCTGTTCGAGACCGGCAACCCGGCGGCGCTGGCGGCGGCGGCCGCGCGGCTGCTCGACGACCAGCCGCTGCGCGCCTCGCTGGCGGCCGCCGCGAGCG
>JASHQL010000427.1 GCA_030039155.1 Streptosporangiaceae bacterium
GCCGAGCTGGCCGGCCCGCTCCAGGCCGAGGCCCCAGGCCGCGGCCGCGAGGAAGCCGGACCTGAACGCGTCGCCTGACCCGGTCGGCTCGCGCGGCGCGGCGTCGGGCACCGCGCCGACCACGATCGCCCGCTCCCCCGCCCGCTCCACCCGGACTCCGGCAGCGCCCAGCGTGGTGACCTTCGTGCCGACTTGCCCGGTCAGCTCGGCCGCCGACCAGCCGGTCTTGTGCTCGGCCAGGCTCGCCTCGTACTCGTTGCAGAACAGGTAGGCGGCGCCGCTGATCAGCTCGCGCACCTGGCCGCCGTCCAGCCTGGCGAGCTGCTGCGAGGTGTCGGCGACGAACGGCAGCCGGTGCGCCGTGCACTGCTTGGTGAAGTTGCTCATCGCTGCCGGGTCGCCGGCGCTGATCACGACCAGGTCAGTCTGCCCGGCCAGCTCGCCCAGGTCGATGTCGACGTCCTCGGACATCGCGCCAGGGTAGAACGAGGCCAGCTGGTTCAGGTCGACGTCGGTGGTCGCGGTGAACCTGGCGGTGTGGTGAATGGCGGACTCGCGCACGCCGCTGGTGTCGACCCCGTGCTTCTCCAGCCAGGCCCGGTACTCGGCGAAGTCAGCGCCGGCGCTGCCCACCAGCAGCGGCCGGAGGCCGAGGCAGCCGAGGCCGAACGCGATGTTCGCCGCGACGCCGCCGCGGCGGATCTCCAGCGAGTCGGCAAGAAAGGACAGCGAGATCTTGTCGAGCTTGTCCGGCATCAGCTGGTCGACGAACCTGCCGGGAAACGTCATCAGGTGGTCGGTCGCGATGGATCCGGTCACGGCTATGCGCACGGTCGTCCTTGCATTGCTGGCTGTTTCGGGGCAAGAGGGCCAGGCTACCTCGTCATCACGTGGCCGAGGTCAGGCAGGCGCGATCGCGACCTCGGCGCCGAGCGCCGTGAGCAGCTTGCTGATGTCCGCGGCGTCGGAGGTGATCACCGCCGCGCCGACCCTGGCCGCCACCAGCGCAACGCAGGCGTCGACCACGTCAGCGGTACCGGATGCGGCCAGTAACCGGCCGACGTCCCAGACGTCCCGCTCCCTGAACGGCACGACTGTCGAGGAATTGAGCAAGCGCATCAGCCTGACCTGCCTGGCCGGATCCCGCAGCACCTGCGCGGCAGCGACAGCGGGCACCAGGATCGTGTCGCCATGCAGCAAGCGCTCCAAGTGCTTCCGGACTGCCTTGCCGCCGCGCGCGCCGTCGATGGCGATCAGCGCGCCGCTGTCATACACGACGGAGGTCACGCGGCGGATCCGCGCCGCTTAGCCTGCCGCCGCTCCTCGGCTTCGGCGATCAGCCGCCGCTCCTCCGCCATCTCGGCGTCGATCTCGGCCTGCTCCTTGGCTGTGGGCCAGCCGTGCTCATCGAAGTACGCCTCGATCGCAGCGATGCCTCGCTGGCGGCGCTTGAACTCTTCGATATGCACTTTCAGCGCATCCTCGACCACGCTCGACACCGTGATGTCCAACTGGCGAGCGTGCTCACGAGTTGCCGCCGCGATGGACTCGTCCACCGTGACGTTGAGGACGGCCTTCTTCTCGGTCATGTGATGACTATAACATGACCGAGTGCGCTGGCTCTGCCGATCGAGGTGGCGGCGTGTCGCCGCTCTGGCGTCGGCTTAGTGGAAGGAGTCGCCGCAGGCGCAGGAGCCGGTGGCGTTCGGGTTGTCGATCGTGAAGCCCTGCTTCTCGATGGTGTCGACGAAGTCGATGGTGGCGCCGCCCAGGTACGGGGCGCTCATCTTGTCGGTCACCACCTGGACGCTGCCGAACTGGCTCACGATGTCGCCGTCGATCTGGCGCTCGTCGAAGTACAGCTGGTAGCGCAGGCCCGAGCAGCCGCCTGGCTGCACGGCGATCCGCAGCCGGAGGTCGTCCCGGCCCTCCTGGGCAAGCAGGCCCGCAACCTTCACCGAAGCGGCGTCGGTCAGCAAGATCCCCTGCGTGGTCGCCTCGTCCTGAACTGTCATCTGTGTCTGCTCCTGCGTCCGACTGGCCAGCGCCCCGTCGGCGCGGCCCTGTCTCCTGCAATGTCAACGATAAGCCCTCTGGCGACATTCCTTCCGGCCGCCACCGCGGCAATCCGGCGCGCTTCCTTCCGCCCGGCGGATACGGCGTCGCATCGCGGCGGGCGCCCCGGCCGAGCGCGCCAGTCGGCCGAGTGGGTACGATAGGTATCGTCACTCAGACGATAAGTCCCATCCCGAGGGGGCGGCTATGGCTACTTCCGCAGACCAGACGGTGCTTCCACCGGCGGACGCCCGGTCGATCCCGCTGCTCGTGCTTGGCGCGGAGGCCGACCACAACTCCGAGCGCGGGGTGTCCTGCCCTGGCGAGCTGCCGCCAGCTTCGGACCCGTCGCTGGTCGCCAGGGCAAGGGCAGCGCGAGCCGCACTCGGCGACCGGGCGTTCATTCTCGGCCACCATTACCAGCGCGACGAGGTCATCCAGTTCGCGGACGTGACCGGCGACTCGTTCAAGCTGGCACGCGAGGCCGCGGCCAGGCCAGATGCCGAGTATGTGGTGTTCTGCGGCGTACATTTCATGGCCGAGTCAGCTGACATCCTGACCTCGCCGAGCCAGCACGTGATCCTGCCGGACCTGGCGGCAGGCTGCTCGATGGCCGACATGGCCAGCTACGACCAGGTCGAGGAGTGCTGGGAAGCACTCGAGGATCTGGGCATCGCTGACCAGGTGATCCCGGTCACCTATATGAACTCCTCGGCCGACATCAAGGCGTTCACCGGCCGTCACGGCGGCACCGTCTGCACCTCCTCGAACGCCAGGCGCGCGCTGCAGTGGGCCTTGTCGAAAGGCACCAAGGTGCTGTTCCTGCCCGACCAGCACCTGGGCCGGAACACCGC
>JASHQL010000428.1 GCA_030039155.1 Streptosporangiaceae bacterium
TCGGCCTGCTCAGCCTGGGCATCGCCACCCTGGTGCGGGATCCGGCGCCGGCCATCGGCATCGCGCTCGGCGTGCTGTACCTGTTCCCGCTGACCGTGGCGTTCCTCGGCGAGAATCGGGTCTGGCAGCGGCGGTTCGAGCGGTACACGCCGAGCAACGCTGGCCTTGCCATCGAGGACACCACCGGGCTGCATCACCTGCCGATCGGTCCGTGGGAGGGCCTCGCTGTGCTCGCCATCTGGGCTGCCGCCCTGCTGCTCGGCGGGGGGCTGCTGCTGCGGCTGCGGGACGCCTGACGGTGGCTGCCGCGGGCTGGGCCGGCTGTTGCCAGAGTGGTATATCTGGGCCATGAATGCGCCGGCGGTCATCCTGGACTGCGATCCCGGCCACGATGACTTCTTCGCGATTCTGCTCGCGCAGCGATTCACCGAGCTGCGCGGGATCACCACGGTGGTCGGCAACACGAGCATTCAGAACGCGACCCGCAATGCCTGCATCGCGGCCGACGTGTGCGGGTTCACCGGGCCGATCGTCGCCGGGTCCGCCTGGCCGCTGGTGGGCCAGCCGCACTATGCCGAGCACATCCACGGCGCATCCGGGCTCGACGGGCCTGCGCTGCCCGAGATCATCAGGCCGGCCACCGAGGGCGATGCGGCCAGCTTCCTGCTGGCCGAGGCGGGACCTGACACCTGGATCGTGGCGACCGGCCCGCTCACGAACCTGGCGCTCGCGATGCGCAGTGACCCCGGCCTGGCGGGCAGGGTCGCGGGGATCTCCATCATGGGCGGCAGCACATCGTTCGGGAACGTGACGCCGGCCGCCGAATTCAACATCTGGCACGATCCGGAGGCGGCGTCGATCGTGTTCTCCTCGGGCGCCGCGATCCGGATGCTCGGCCTGAACGTCACGCACACCGTGCTCGTCGATCGCGGGTACACCGACCGTCTAGCAGCGCTCGGCAGTAGCGCCGGCAGCTTCAGCAGCCAGCTGCTCGGCGCCTACCTGAACTCCTACGACCGGATATCGGGCAAGCCAGGCTCCGCGCCGCTGCATGACCCGTGCGCGCTGCTCGCCGTCAGTCACCCCGACCTGTTCGGCTTCGTCGCCGCGCACGTCGACGTGGAGCTCGACGGGGAACTCACCCGCGGCATGACGGTGGTGGACCAGCGCGAGCTTGCTGACCTGGAGTCGCCCAATGCACAGGTGGCGGTCACCGCTGACGGTCCGCAGGTGCTCGGACTGCTGTATGAGACGATCGGCGCGCTGTAGCCGGCTCAGCGCTGCCGCAGAGGATTCCCGCAGCGACCGGCCAGTCAGCGCTGCCAGTGTGTGCCGGGAATGGCCAGCCGGCCGTCAGCCGGCGCCCACGCTCTGACTGGAGGATCTGCCATGGCCAGGATGACCGCGCGCAGGCTTGGCATCGGGCTGCTGAGCGCCGTCATCGCGGCGGCGGTGCTGGTGTTCGGCGGCGCCTTCATCTACATCCACTTCATCTCCGGGCCGGCGCCCGCCCCGCTGAGCCTGAAGTCGGCGTCGCCTGCCGCGTCGTCCGCGAGTGGCTCTGCCGGGCAGACGTCCGATGACGTCAGCGGCAGCTGGCGGGTCGCGACCGGGTCCGTGGTCGGGTACCGGGTCGAGGAGGTGCTGGCCGGCCAGGACAACACGGCGGTCGGCCGTACCAGCGATGTCACCGGCAGCATGACGATCAGGGGCAGGACCGTCGAGGCGGCGAGCTTCACCGTGCAGATGGACACCATCAAGAGCGACGAGAGCGAGCGGGACGTCCAGTTCAACGGCCGGATCATGGACACCGCCGCCTACCCGACCGGGACGCTGAAGCTGACCAGCCCGATCAAGCTCGGCGCGCTGCCGGCGCTTGGCGTGATCAGGACCTATCACGCGTCCGCTGACCTGACCCTGCACGGCCACACCAGGCTGGTCAGCTTCACCCTGCAGGCCGAGCGGACCAGCGCCGGCATCGAGATCTCCGGGTCGATCCCGATCCTGTTCGCGCACTGGGACATCCCCAACCCGAGCTTCACCGGGTTCGTGACCACGCAGAACCACGGTGAGCTTGAGTTCCTGATCAAGTTCAGCCGGCCCTAGCCGGCGCTAGCCGGCCTGGTCAGCCTGATCGCGACCGCGACCAGCGCGGCCAGCGGCAGCGTGACGGCTACCCGCTGCACCAGGCCGTCCCAGCGCTCGTGCGGCGCGGCGTAGAACAGCACAAGCAGCACGGCCGACGCCGCGGCGGCGGCCAGCAGCGCCGGGGCGAGGCCACGCCAGCCCGGTTCCTGCCTGATCCGGCGGGCCAGCACGAGCGGCGCGGTGATCAGCAGCAGGTAGCAGGCCGCGCTGACGACATCGTGCGCGTGGTTATGCCACGACTCCGGCCCGCTGGTGAGCAGCACGTGATCCCGGCGGAGCAGGCCGGCCGCGATCGCCAGCAGGCCGGCCACCTGGATCATGACTGGGGCAGGCCCTGCCTGGCTGGCTCCGCCAAGGGCCAGCCGCAGGCCCGCGCCGAAGCCGATCGCGCCGGCGCCGAGCAGCAGGAACCCGGTGATCATGATCCACGGATCTCGGGCGTCCTCCGCGGCCAGGCCGCTGATCTGTACCGTGACCGCTGCCGCGTGCTGCCGCAGCGTGCCGACCACCCAGGCCACGGTGAAGGCAACCGGGCCGGCGACGCCGGCCAGTCCGCAAGCCCGGACGGCCGGGCTCAGCGGCCGCCGCTGGTCCACGGGTCGTAGTCCACCTCAAGGGCCGCCTGCGGCGGCCGCATCGCTTCCGGCACGTGCCGCAGGTTCAGCCTGACCCTGGTCCAGCTTGACGACCGGCCGCGCATCGAGTCGACCAGCACGTCGGCCGGCTCGAGCAGCGCCGCCACTTCCTGGTGCCTGGCCTTCCACCGGTCAAGCCCGGCCAGCGCCTCGGCCTGCGATGCCGCCCTGGCCACCTCGATCAGCGGCATGCTGGTCTTCCGGCGGCCGGTCGGGCCCGCCGACTTGCCTGGCGCAGGGGGCGGCACCTGGGCCGGCCCGGCCCGCCGGGCCGCCTCGGCGGCCCGGCGCTTGGACGGCTGCACCCTCGGCTGCTCGCCTGACTGCTTCTCGAAGTGCGGCGGCCACGGCGCGTCCGGCAGCCCGGCCGCCTCGTCCCTGGCCGCAAGCTCGAGCAGCGGCTCGAGCGAGCCAGCCGCCTGGTCGATGCCCGCCCCCACGTCACCGATCGCGGCGTACCGGTCAGGCATGGTGTCGATGGTGAAGTCCGCTGGATCGCAGTCAGGAACCTCGTCCCAGGTCAGCGGCGCGGACACCCGGGCGTCCTTGGTCGGCCGCACCGAGTACGCGGAGGCCACCGTGCGGTCCTTGGCGTTCTGGTTGTAGTCCACGAACACGCCGTGCCGCTCCTCCTTCCACCAGCGCGAAGTGGCGTCCTGCGGGGCACGCCGCTCGATCTCCCTGGCCAGCGCGACGGCGGCGCTGCGTACCTGGGTGAAGGTCCAGCGCGGCTCGATCCGCGCGTACACGTGCATGCCACGCGAGCCCGATGTCTTCGGCCAGCCGTCCAGGCCGAAATCACCGAGCACCTCGCGTGCGACCAGCGCCACCCTGATGATCTGCGGCCAGCCGACGCCGGGCACCGGGTCGAGATCGACTCGCAGCTCGTCAGGATGGTCCAGGTCGGTGGCCCGGATCGGATGCGGGTTCAGGTCGATGCAGCCCAGGTTGGCGACCCAGGCAAGGCCGGCCGCCTCGTGCAGCACGATCTCCTCGGCGGTCCGGCCTGACGGAAAGCTCAGCACCACGCTGTCCAGCCAGCCCGGCCGCGACGTCGGCGCCCGCTTCTGGAAGAACGCCTCGCCCTC
>JASHQL010000429.1 GCA_030039155.1 Streptosporangiaceae bacterium
GACGGCGGCACCTCGCGGGCCGGGACGGCTACCGGGCGGGCGGCCGCGGGCACTCGGTCGAGCCAGGTCGTGGCCAGGCCCATCTCGGCGACGCCGCTGTCAGCCACGGCGCAGGCGGCGCTGCGCGCCGAGAGCGGCGTGCTGGCCAAGCTGACCGTCCAGCAGCAGGCCGGGCAGCGGGTGGTCTACAGCTACTCGGGGCTGACCCCGCCGGCCAGGCTGTTCTACCTGATCAGGCACGGCGAGGTCGGCGGCGTCATCTTCTTCGGCGACAACATCTCGAGCGAGCCGCAGATCGCCGGCGTGATCAAGCAGCTGAACGCCGCGAACGCGGCCACGTCGAACCCGGCGCGCGGCTACCCGCTGATGCTGATGACCGACCAGGAGGGCGGCGAGGTGCGCCGGCTGCCGGGCGCGCCGGTGCGGTCGGAGTACGAGATCGGCCAGTCCGCGCACCCGGCTGCCGAGGCCAGGCAGGCCGGCAAGGGCGCGGCGAAGAACCTGCTCGGCGTCGGCATGAACATCAACCTCGCGCCGGTACTCGACGTGTACCGCAAGCCAGGCGACTTCGACGACCAGTACCAGCGCTCCTACAGCATGAACCCGCACGTGGTGTCCAGCGCGGGCGCGGCGTTCATCACCGCACAGCAAGCTGGGCACGTCGCGGCGACCGCCAAGCACTTTCCCGGCCTCGGCACCGCAAGCGCGCAGCAGAACACCGACGAGCGGCCGGTCACCCTGCGCGTGAAGCTGGCCACGCTGCGCAGGGTGGACGAGTACCCCTACAAGGCTGCGATCAAGGCGGGGGTCAAGCTGGTGATGGTGTCCTGGGCGGTGTACCCGGCGCTGGACAAGTCGCGGCCGGCCGGGCTGTCGGCCAAGGTGGTGCAGGGCGAGCTTGAGCAGCGGCTCGGCTTCACCGGGGTGACGATCACCGACTCACTCGGGGCCGGCGCGCTCGAGCACTACGGCACGACCGGCAACCGGGCGCAGCTTGCCGCGCAGGCCGGCATGGACATCATCTTGTGCTCGTCGCAGACCGCCAGCCAGGGCGTCGCCTGCATGGACGGGCTGGCCAGCGGATACCGCAAGGGCGTGCTGCCCACGTCGCAGTTCGAGGCCGCGGTGGCCGCGGTGCTGCAACTGCGCTCGGGCCTGGCCAAGTAACAAGACCTTCAGGACGGGAACGTGCCTGCTCAGGGCAGCTGGTAGCGGCGCCACTGGATCGGGCTCGCGCGCAGCCGCACCTGGGCAGGATCGCCGCGAGTCTCGGTGAACCACTCCCTGACCTCGGCGACCGCCTGCCGGCGCCGCTCTTCTGGCAGCGGCCAGGTCCAGGAGAAGATGCCGTCCCCGATCAGGTCGAGGAACTCCGCGGCGGTCCTGCTCGCGGAGTTGGGCACCGGCGGCAGCATGGTCACCGGCGCGCCCAGGCCGGCCATCAGCTCGTCCAGGTCGCCGAGGTTGTCCAGCCCGGCCGCGCGGGCGTGCTCCGCGCCTGCCGCCGCCCTGAGCCTGCGCTGCAGTTCGCCCGCGCTGCCGTCGCGGCGGCCGCGGGTGACAAGCAGCAGCCCGCCGGGCTGCAGCACCCGGAGCACCTCGTCGATCACCTGCCGCCAGTCCGGGATCAGGTGCAGCACGTGGCAGGCGATGACCGCGCCGACCGAGTTGTCGCGCAGCGGCAGCCTGGTCGCCGATGCCCTGGCCGCCGCGAACCCCGGCCGCTTGGCCGCCAGCCTGGCCAGCATCGGCGCCGACAGGTCCACGCCGAACACCGCAAGGCCGGCGTCGGCGAGCGGGATCGCGATCCGGCCGGTCCCGACGCCGATCTCCAGCACCGGCGCGATGCGCCGGGCAAGCTGCTGCAGCAGCAGCGCCGTCTGCGCGGCGGCGGTGTCGGCAGGCAGGTCCCTGGTCTGGTCGTAGTAGCCGGCCGCCCGGTCGAACACCACGGAGCCATCGGTCATGCGACGCCCATCGCGTCGATCCTGCCGACCTCCTGCTCGGTCAGGCTGAAGCCGAACAGGTCGATGTTCGCCCAGATCCGGTCCGGCTGGGCTGACTTGGGGATCACCGTGATGTCGTGCTCGATGTGCCAGCGCAGCACCACCTGAGCCGGGGTCACGTCGTGCGCGCTGGCGATCTCGACCAGCACCTTGTTGTCCAGCCTGGTGTCCTTGAGCGGGCTGTAGCCCTCGAGCTCGATGCCGCGCTCGCGATGCCCGGCCAGCAGCCCGGCGTCATACCGGCGCGGATTCCAGTGCACCTGGTTGACCGCGGGCCCGGTGCCTGAATCCTCGATCAGGTCGTCGATCTCGCGCAGGCTGTAGTTGCTCACGCCCACGTCCTTGACCAGGCCGTCGGCCTTGAGCCTGAGCAGCTCTGCCCACATCTGGCGGCTCGCCTGGCCGCGCCGCGGCGGCCAGTGCACCAGCCAGAGGTCGATGTAGTCCATGCCGAGCAGCCGCAGCGACGCGGCCAGCACCTTGCGCTCCCTGCCCACGTCCGACGGCCGGATCTTGGTAGTGACGAACAGCTCGCTCCGGTCGATGGCGCTGTCCCGCAGCGCGTGGCCCACCTCGGCCTCGTTGCCGTACATGGTGGCGGTGTCGAAGTGCCGGTACCCGGCCTTCAGCGCCTCGTAGCAGCCGCTGTAGGCCTGGTGACCGCGCAGCTTCCAGGTCCCGAACCCGACTATCGGCATCCGCCCGCCGCTCGGCAGCGAGATTGCGGGGACATCGGCAGGCTTCGTCATGGCGCCATTATCTGTCAACTGCCCGGTATCAGGTCGGCGAGCCGTCGGCCGCCGGCCCGCTGGTCAGACGACCGGCGTCCCGGTGCTGGCGGTGAGCTTGGCGAACAGCTCGGTCAGCCGCTCAAACACCGGCCCTGGCCTGCCGTCGCCGATCGGCCGGCCGTCGAGCGAGAGCACCGGCGTCAGCCCGCCCATGGTGCCGGTGACGAACAGCTCGTCCGCGCCGTACAGCTGGCTGACGCCGAAATCGCCGATCCGGCAGCCGATCCCGCTGGTCTCGGCCAGCTCGATGATCGCCTCCCTGGTGATCCCCTCAGGGCAGGCCGCGGCCGACGGCGTGCAGAGCTCGCCGTCCAGCACGAAGAACAGGTTGGTCGCGTTCGTCTCGGCCACGAATCCCCGGTTGTCCAGCATGACCGCGTCGTCCGCGGCGGCGGCGTTGGCCTCGATCTTGGCCAGGATCGAGGTGAGCAGGTTGTTGTGGTGGATCTTCGGGTCCAGGCTGTCCACCGCGGCCCGGCGGACGCTGGAGGTGATCAGCGTGATCCCGGCGGCGTCGTACACCGGCGGCTTGTGCTCTGGCAGCACGATCAGCGTCGGCCCTGCCTGGTTCAGCCGCGGGTCCATCCCGCTGGTGATCTTCACGCCGCGGGTCAGGGTCAGCCGGATGTGCACCTCGTGCGTCATCTGGTTGGCCGCGAGCGTGCGCCTGATCTCGGCGATGATCTCCTCGTCGGCCGGAATCTCGGTGAACGCCAGCGCCTTCGCCGACCTGCGCAGCCTGGCCAGGTGCTGGTCCAGCCGGAAGATCCGGCCGTGGTACAGCCGCAGCCCTTCCCAGACCGCGTCACCGCCCTGGACCGCGGAGTCGAACGGGCTGACCGCGGCCTGGTCCCGGTGCGTCAGCCGCCCGCCGACGCTCACGATCAGGTCGCGGTTGCGTTCGTCGAACTGCTGCTGCACGGCTCCTCCTGGTCGTTGCCCGGTCATGCTAGGGACGGATGCGGTGGGCGGCCAGCTCGTCGTAGTAGGGCTGGCAGGCCTCGGCCAGCGCGGCGAGCCGCGGCGGCAGGTCGGTGGCCGCGGGCGGCCGGTAAGGGCCGAAGCCGGTCGAGGCCCAGACGCCGGCGTACCAGTGCGGCGCCCACACGCCGTCGGTCGGCCGCGGTCCGGCCGGCCAGCTCAGCATCGCCTGGTCGAACGGCACGCCGAGCGCGTCGCAGAGCGCGGACAGCGCCGGCTCCGGCGCGCGCAGGATGTCGGCCGAGTCGATCACCGGCCCGCCGAACGCGCGGAAGATCTCCGCCTGCTGGGCCAGGCCGAGGTCGGCCAGCGTCGGCGCCGACCGCACCTGCGCGTAGGAGGCAAGCAGTTGCCGCGGGTCGCGGATCAGGAAGGCGTGCGTCAGCCCGCGCAACTGGCCGCGGTCCACCTCGGGCAGCAGGTGGTGGGCCATGTGCTTCTGGTAGGAGATGGTCTTGCCAGGCGGCAGCGGCGCCCGCGCGAGGTCGCCGAGCACGACCCGCCAGTCGGCTGGCATGCTCGCGATGACCGCGTGCCTTGCCGGGTGCTCGATCCCGGTGCTGGCCAGGTAGAAGCCGTACAGCGGCTCGTCCACCACCACGGTGTCCGGCCGGTTCTCCCAGGCGCGCATCAGCGCGGTCGACACCGTGCGCGGCCCCGACCACATCGCGATCCTGACGACGGGGGAGGCAGCACTGTCGCCCGGCATGGGCGGCCCTAGAGCACGACGACCGAGCGCAGCACCTCGCCGCGGTGCATCTTGGCGAATGCCTCCTCGACCGCGTCCAGGGCGATGGTCTCGGACACGAACTTGTCGAGCGGCAGCCTGCCCTGCAGGTGCAGGTCGACCAGCATCGGGAAGTCGCGGGTCGGCAGGC
>JASHQL010000430.1 GCA_030039155.1 Streptosporangiaceae bacterium
GGCACCTTCACCGCCATCAGGGCCAGGGCCAGGCGGCGCAAGCGCAACCAGGCGCTGCTGACCGCCGCGGCCGCGGTGGTCGTGGTGGCCGGCGCGGTCACCGGGCCGACGGTGCTGCGCTCGGCGCTGACCTCGGGGCCGGCCAAGCCCGCGGCGTCCGGCCAGCACCGCACGATCAGCCAGAGCCCGAGCAGCTCTCCGGCCAGGACCAGCAGGCCGAGCCCGCGCACCTCATCGGCCAGCACCGGCGGCCCGCGGTCCACGCTGGTGAACTCCACCACCAGCCCGCCGGCCAGGTTCCGGCCGACCTCGATCACGTTCGTGGCCAGCGGCAGCGGCACGCTGCTCGGCGCGGCCATCGGCCAGGCCGGCCCGCCGTGCGCGGGCGGCACCATCTGCACCTCGATGGCCAGCACGCACGACTACGGCGCTACCTGGTACGGGTTCAGCGCGCCGAGCGCGCCGAGCGCTGCCAAGCCCGGCGGGGTCAGCCAGGTCAGGTTCATCACGCCAGAGGTCGGCTGGGCCTTCGGCCCCGGCCTGTACGCCACGGCCGACAGCGGGGCCAAGTGGATGCAGCAGCAGGTGCCGGGCGGCGGCCGGGTGCTCGACCTGGAGGGCGCGGACGGGTACGCGCTGGCGCTGGTCGGCAGCTGCACCGGCACCGGGTCGAACTACGCGGCCAGCTGCACCAGCTTCTCGCTGTACTCCTACCAGGCGGCCGCGCCTGGCCGGGGCTGGCGGCAGGTCAGTCTCCCGGTCAAGCTGACGGCAGGCGGGCAGCCGACGGCGGCCAGGCTGGTGGTGGCCGGGGCCACCGGATTCGTGCTCGCGCCCGACGGCAAGGTGCTGCAGGGTCGGCTGGACGGCCGGGGCTGGAAGGTGCGCGCGACCGCGCCGTGCACGCCGGGCGCGCCGCTGGCGGACGGGGCACCAGCGGGAGCACTGCTTGCCTCAGGCGCCAACGGGACCACTCCCTACCTGTTCGTGTACTGCGCTGGCAGTACCCGAGGCCTGGGCACCGTCAGCGCCCTGGTCGGGGCAGGATCGCGCTGGGTCGGCTTCGGTACCGTGCAGCTCCGCGGCGGCCAGCCGACCTCGCTGGCCGGCGCGCAGGACGTGACCGTGCTGGCCACCACCGGCGGCATCTTCTACGCCGGCCAGGCCGGCCACTGGCAGGCGGCCACCGTCGCGCTGCCGCCCGGCGGTTTCAGCTACATCGGCATGACCAACAGCGCGCAGGGCGTGGCGATCCCGGCCGAGGCACGGCTCGGCGAGGTATTCACCACCAGCGACGGCGGCCGGACCTGGCAGGCCGACCACATCGGCTAGCCAGCCTGGTCAGCTGTCCTTGAAGTCGCCAGCGGTCACCCGGAGCCCGCGCAGCAGGTCGAACAGGTCGCCGAGCTGCTGCTTGCCGTAGCCGCTCATGCCGAACTCCGCGGCCATCAGGTCGTCGGTGGCCCGCTGCATGAGATCACGGCCGGCCTGGGTGATCTCGGCCAGCGTGCCGCGGCCGTCGTGCGGGTTCGGCTTGCGCCGCACAAGCTGCTGCCGCTCCAGCCGGGTGATGGTGTTGGTGACGCTGGTCGGGTGCACCATCAGCCGCTCCCCGATCAGCCGCATCGGCAGCTCGCCCTCGCGGCTGAAGCTCAGCAGCACCAGCGCCTCGTACCTGGCGAAGGTGAGCTGGTGCGGCCGCAGCAGCGCGTCCAGCTCGGCGATCAGGATCTGCTGCACCCGCATGATCGAGGTGACCGCCGCCATCGCGTCGGCGTCGCCGAACCGGCGCAGCCAGGTGTCCGCGGCCCGCGCGATCGGGTCGAAGGGGAGGTCGAGCGGCTTGCGCACAGCCTCAAGGTACCGGCACCAGCCCGCCGCCAGGCACATGACGTGCCCCGTGCCGCCCGGCGCGTCCCAGCGCGCAGGCGGTTACAGATCGTTATATTGCCTGCTGGGGTCGTGTGACCAATCACAATCGGGGGAATCAGTGCGGTCCGGTCACGCCGTTGTGCCGATGCCTGCCGTGGTCGCGGCCGGCCTCGGGACGCGGCGCGGCTGGCCGCTCCGGTCGGCCAGCTTCCGGCTTGACGAGGACTCGGGCAGCGGCCGGGCCGCCGTCGGCATCCTGATCCGCCGGCCCGGCCAGGCCGCGCCGCTGATCGACCTGCTCTCCGGCCGGGCGGTGGCTGGTTACGGCGAGCTGCGCGTGCTCGGCGAGGACCTGACCACCCAGCAAGGCAGGGAACGTGTGCGCCACCGGGTCGGTGTCGCCCGTCGCGGGCACGGGCCGCAGCCCGCGTTCAGGATCCGCGGGCTGGTCGAGCACGCCGCCAGGCTCGCGCTGCCGGCTGGCTGCGACCGGCACGTGCTGGCCGCCGCGATCATCGACAGGCTCGAGCTGACGCCGTGGGCCGAGGTACCGGTCAGGGCGGCCCCGCTGGCGATCGCCCGGCGAGCCAGGCTGGCCGCGGCCGCCGTGCACCAGCCGGAACTGCTGCTGCTCGACCAGCTGCTCGACGGCCTGGCTGGCCAGGACGTCCCGGCGATGGCCGGCGGGATCCGCGAGCTGAGCAGGGACGCGGCCATCATGATCACCGGAATCGACGCGGCCGCGCTCGGCACCAGCTGCGACCACGTGCTGCGGCTCGCCGACGGCATCCTGGTCGGGCCGCAGACGCTGGTCAGCCTGGGCGGCGAGGGCCGCCTCGGCGCCGCGGTCGGCTGACCTGGCCGCCACCGCCAGAGCCCGCCTGCAGGCCGGCTGGCAGCCAACTGACCTCGCATAGGCTGCGAGACGTGGACTGGAGCCTGCTGGCGTGCTCCCGGTCGGGTCACGCCACCTATGCCCCTGCCGAGACCGAGCTGCGCGCCCGGCTCAGCGCGCCGACCGCGGACGGCGAGTCCTGGCGGTGCCTGCGCTGCGGCACGTTCGTGCCGGGACCGGCCAGCGCCGCCGGGCCGGCCAGCCAGGCGCCAGCGCCACGCCGCGGCGCCGAGGTGCGCAGCGCGTTCATCCTCCGGCTGTTCGCCATCGAGCGGTTCCTGCGTGCGCTGATCTTCGGCGCGGCGGCCTTCGGCCTGTGGCAGTTCAGGAACTCCAGGCAGTCCGTCGAGCAGGCGTTCGATCGCGAGTACCCGGTCGTCCGCAGCCTGTTCCGGCAGCTCGGCTACAACATCGACCATGCCAGGCTGGTGGGGCTGATGCACAGCGCGCTGCGGCTGAGCCCGGACACCCTCGCGCTGCTCGCCGCTGGCGTGCTCGGGTACGCGCTGATCGAGGTGGTCGAGGGCACCGGCCTGTGGCTGGTCAAACGGTGGGGCGAGTACTTCGCGATAGTGGCCACGTCGCTCGGGCTGCCGCTGGAGATCTACGACCTGACCAGGGACGTCACCGCGGTGGCACTGATCTTGCTCGGGGTGAACCTGCTGCTGGTGGGCTACCTGGTGCTGGCCAAGCGGCTGTTCGGCGTGCGCGGCGGCAAGCGTGCCTACGACGCCAGGCTGCGCAGCGAGTCCATCATGGCCGAGGCAGGCGCCGCGGTCGCGGCCAGCCGCCCCGGCAGCGCGGCCACCGCGGCGGCCAGCCCGGCTCAGCGGACCGGTCCTCCGCCGAGTTGATCTTGGGCCGGCGGGTGGATGCTCCGGAGGCCACTGGCGTCAGCCGGCCAGTAGCTCGTCGGCGGCGCGGTAGGGGTCAAGCTGCCCCGCCGCCACACAGGCCGCAAGCTCGTCGAGCCTCGACTCGCCGGGCAATGCGCCGAGCCGCTGCCTGAGCTGGGCGGCGGCGATCGCGGAGATCTCCTCGCGCGCTCTGGCCAGCCGGCGGCGGCCGCGCTCCCCTGAGCGGTCGAGCCACTTGCCGTGCCGCTCGATCGCCGCGACCAGGTCATCGAGCCCGCCGCCGTCGATCGCGGTGGTGCTGACAATCGGCGGCTTCCAGTCCTGCTCGCCGCGCGCGGCCATGGCCAGCATCGTGCGCAGGTCCCTGACCGCCTCCTGGGCGCCTGGCCGGTCGCTCTTGTTCACCACGAACACGTC
>JASHQL010000431.1 GCA_030039155.1 Streptosporangiaceae bacterium
TCGCGCCCGTCAGCTCGGCGGCGGCCAGCAGCGCGGCGGTCAGCAGCCGCGGGTCGACCGAGCCATCGTCCGGCGTGAGCAGGCCGCCGCTGACCGACGGGTCGAGCATCGGCTCTGCCTCGCGGCACTGGCGCGCGGTCAGCTCGCTGGCCTGCCTGCCGAACTCGGCCTGCAGCAGGTGCAGTTCCGCCAGCACCGCCAGGTCGTCGTGGTCGTAGGCGACCTGCAGCGTGCCGTCCTGCCGGAACCCGGTCGGCAGCCCGGTCAGCGAGGTCAGCGCGGCGGTGAAGGCCGGGTAGCGGCCCAGCGACTCCTGGCCCAGGCAGAACAGGTCGTGCTCGGCGTACGCCGCCTCGGCCAGCGGGGTGAGCATGCCTGCCGCCGCCCGGCTGGCGCCGCCGCCTGGATCGGGATCTGCCACGGTCACCCGCAGGCCCGCCTCGGCAGCGCGCCAGGCGACGCTCAGGCCGATGACGCCGCCGCCGATGACCAGGACGTCGGTACTGGCGGCTGGTCCCGTCATGATCACGCTCCCTTCGCCGGCATGACCCGGATCAGGTTCCGGCGGTCGGCGG
The DNA here is from genome assembly GCA_030039155.1 of Streptosporangiaceae bacterium. Classification (GTDB taxonomy): domain Bacteria; phylum Actinomycetota; class Actinomycetes; order Streptosporangiales; family Streptosporangiaceae; genus JOPF074. The sequence goes on from JASHQL010000431.1 coordinate 576, forward strand.
CTCGCCAGCCGCCCTCTCAGCCCAGTCAGCACCGGGCTCCCGCGCGATGCACCTAGCCTAGCCGCAGCCCGGCACGCCCGCCTTCGTCGCAGGTCGGCGCGGTCGCGGCGGGCGCTGCCTGGCGCCGCCCGGCACGCCGGGCATACTGGTCTGCCGGCGCTCAGGCAGGGAGGGCAGCTTGACTTCCAGGAGCTTGCCGCGGCGGGTGGTCATCGCCGGGGCCGGGCTGGCCGGCCTGCGCACGGCGGAGGAGCTCAGGAGCCTTGGCTACGACGGCCAGCTCACGCTGATCGGGGCCGAGCGGCATCCGCCCTACGACCGGCCGCCGCTGTCGAAGAAGCTGATGACCGGGCAGCTTGACGACACCACGCTGCGCGAGGATCTGTCCGGGCTCGGCATCGACCTGCGCATGGGCGTGCAGGCCACCGAGGTCCGGCCCGGCGTGCTGCAGACCTCGTCTGATGCGCACGCCTTCGACGCCCTGGTGCTCGCCACCGGCGCCCGGCCGGTCAGGCTGCCCGGCCCCGGCCGTCAGTTCGTGCTCAGGACCATCGACGACGCGCTTGGCCTGCGTGAGCTTTTCAAAAAGGGAACGACGCTGGTCATCGTCGGCGCCGGCTGGCTCGGTGCTGAGTTGGCCACGGCGGCGGCAGGGCGTGGCTGCCTGGTGACCGTGCTCGAAGGCGGACGCGAGCCGCTGGCGACCGCGATCGGCGAGCAGGTGGGCGCGCTGACCAGGCCCTGGTACGGCGAGCACGGTGTCGAGCTGCGGCTCGGGCAGTCGGTGCGATCGGTCGAGGACGGCGGGATCGCGCTCGCCGACGGCGGCACGGTGGCCGCCGACGTGGTCGTGTCGGCGGTCGGCGTCCGGCCGGAGGTTGGCTGGCTTGACGGGTCTGGCATCGCGCTGGACAACGGAGTTGCTGTGGACGGCGAGCTGCGCGCCAGCATGCCCGGCGTGTTCGCGGCGGGGGACTGCGCGGCATTCGAGTCGGCCAGGTTCGGCCGGCGGCTCCGGTTCGAGCACTGGGACATCGCACTGCATGCACCGGAGGTGGTGGCCGCCAACGTGCTTGGCGGCAGCGTGCGCTACGACCCCGTCCCGTACTTCTGGTCAGAGCAGTTCGGCCGCATGCTGCAGTACGCCGGCTGGCACGGGGACGGGTCGCGGCTGCTGCTTCGCGGGGATCCGGCCGCGCCGCGGTGGGCCGCGTGCTGGCTGGCCGGCCCCAGGCTGGTCGCGATGCTGACCGTGAACCTGCCGCGTGACCTGCAGCAGGGCCGGCGGCTGATCGAGTCGGCGGTGCGGGTCGAGGCTGGCCGGCTGGCGGATCCGGCCATCCCGGTCAGGGACAGTGCGCGCTGATTGTGACAGCATGACCGGTGTTTTACCGTCACCGCGATGTGGGAAGTTTCCAGACGTGGCACAGATCGACCCCCCGACCGACGCCATCGTCGGTGATTGGCTGAGTATTTCCGATGTGGCCGGCCGGCTCGGCCTGCCCCTGAACAGGGTCAAGCAGCTGCTGCGCGACCGCAAGCTGCTCGCGGTGCAGCGCCCGACCGGCGAGTTCTCGGTACCTGCCGCCTTCCTCGACGGCAACCAGGTGATCCGCGGCCTGCACGGCACGCTCACCCTGCTGTTCGACTGCGGGTTCGCCGACCAGGAGGCGCTGCGCTGGCTGTTCACGGCCGACGAGTCGCTGCCAGGCACGCCGATTCAGGCCATCTGCGAGCACCGCGGCACCGAGGTGAACAGGCGGGCCCAGGCCCTCGCCTTCTGACCGGCTGGCCGGGCAGCCGTCAGCGCGCTGGTAGCGCTCCGGGCTCAGCGGCCGCTGTGGTGTGCCGGCGCTTCGGCCTTTCGGCGTGGCGTGGCAGGCTGTGCTGATGCCTGCCAGCCTGCGCGACCGGCTCGCTGCTGCGCGCCTGTACCTGTGCACAGACGCCAGGGAGCGCCAGCGCGACCTGGCCAGGTTCCTTGACGCGGTGCTCGGCGCGGGCGTCGACATCGTCCAGCTCAGGCAGAAGGGCCTCGAGGCCGGCCAGGAGCTGCGCTACCTCGATACCTTCAGGGCCGCCTGCGACGCGCACGGCGCGCTGCTCGCCGTCAACGACCGGGCCGACGTGGCTTACGCGGCCGGCGCTGATGTGCTGCATCTCGGCCAGGATGACCTGTCCGCCCAGGTGGCGAGGGAGCTGATCGGGCCCGCGCCGGTCATCGGGCTGTCCAGCCACGACCCGGCGCAGGCGGCGGCCGCGCGGACCGACCCGGCCGCTGACTACTTCTGCGCCGGCCCGGTCTGGCCCACCCCGACCAAGCCGGGCAGGCCGGCGCCGGGGCTCGGGCTGATCCGGTACGTGGCCGGGCTGCCGGAAACCCGGCCGTGGTTCGCCATCGGCAGCATCGATCACGACACCGTCGGCCAGGTGCTGGACGCGGGCGCGACCAGGATCGTGGTGGTGCGCGCGCTCACCGAGGCTGCCGATCCCGCTGCCGCGGCGGCCAGCCTGCGGGCGCGGCTACCCGGCTGAGCCAGGTCAGCCTTCCCTGGCGGTGGCGACCACGGCCAGCTCGGCGAGCGCGGCGCTCGCCGCACCAGTGATCGGCGCGGCCTCCAGCGCCGCGAGCGCCTGCTTGACGCTGCCGCTGATCAGCACCTCGCACTCGGCGACCGCACCGGTCTCGGTCAGCACCGCGCGCACCGCCTGCGCGCCGGCGTCGGTGAGCTGCGGATCCCCGAGATGCCTGTGCAGCAGCCGCTGCTGCGCAGCGGTTGCCCGTTCCCTGGCGATGGCGACGAGCACGGTGCGCTTGCCCTCGCGCAGGTCGCCGTTCACCGGCTTGCCGGTCACTGCCGGATCGCCGAACACGCCGAGCAGGTCGTCGCGGAGCTGGAACGCCACGCCGAGCGGCAGCCCGTACTCGGTGCAGGCCGCGGCGATCTGCGCGGCCCGGCTGCGCGTCTGCCGGCCGGCCAGTGCCGCGCCGAGGTGCAGCGGCCGCTCGATGGTGTACTTGGCGGTCTTGTAGGTGATGACCCGCAGCGCGCTCTGCAGGCTGTCGGTGCCAGAGGCCTGGCTGAGCAGGTCCAGGTACTGGCCGGCCATCACCTCGGTGTGCATGGCGTCAAGCACCGGCCGGCCGCGCTGCAGCGCGGCCGGCGACAGCCCGCTGGCGTGATACATCTCGTCGGACCAGGCAAGCAGCAGGTCGCCGATCAGGATCGCCGCACCGGTGCCGAACGCGTCGGCGGAGCCCACGCCGCCGGCCGCCGCGTGCCTGGCGGCGAACAGCCGGTGCATGGACGGCTGGCCGCGCCTGATCTCGCTGGCATCCATCACGTCGTCGTGCACCAGCGCGCTCGCCTGCAGCAGTTCGAGCGCCGCCGCCGCGGTGACGATCTCGTCGCCGTCCGCGCCGCCCGCGGCGCGCCAGCCCCAGTAGCAGAACGCCGGCCTGAGCCGCTTGCCGCCGGCCAGCAGCACGGTGACCGCCTCAAGGCACGGCAGCATGTCGTCGCCGATCCCGCCGAGCACGCGGCGCTGCCTGCCGAGGAAGCCAGCCAGGGCGGCCGACACGCGGTCCCTGAGCTGGTCAAGCCCGGCCTGGCTGTTTGCCATGTCCGCGAGGTTAGTCCCCGGCCCGCGGTGCTCGGGGCGCCGCCCTCAGGGTCGTGAAACTGGCCGGCCTGCGGTTAGCCTGAACTATGCCGGTCCTGCCAGAACCCGCGCCCGCGATCAAGGACCTGCTCGCCGCAGGCGGGCAGTCGTTCTCGTTCGAGTTCATGCCGCCCAAGACCGAGGCGGAAGAGCACCGGCTCTGGCTGTCCATCCGGCAGCTCGAGCCGCTCCGGCCGACGTTCGTCTCGGTGACCTACGGGGCAGGCGGCTCCACCAGGGACAGGACGGTGCGGATCACCGGCAGGATCGCTGCCGAGACCACGCTGACCCCGGTCGGCCATCTCACCGCGGTGAACCACTCGGTCGCCGAGCTCAGGCATGTGATCGGCTCCTACGCCGAGGTCGGTGTGCGGAACGTGCTGGCGCTGCGCGGCGACCCGCCGGGCGACCCGCAGGGTGACTGGATCAGGCACCCGGCGGGCCTCGGGCACGCCGAGGAGCTGGTCAGGCTGGTCCGCGCGGCCGGCGACTTCTGCGTCGGGGTAGCGGCGTTTCCAGAGGGCCACTACCGGGCCGCGAGCTGGGACTCCGACATCGACTTCCTCGTCAGCAAGTGCCGGGCCGGCGCCGACTTCGCGATCACCCAGATGTTCTTCTACACCGACGACTACCTGCGGCTGCGGGACGCCGTAGCGGCCCGCGGCTGCGACGTGCCGATCATCGCCGGGATCATGCCGATCATCAGCGTGCCGATGATCGAGCGTTCGGTCCTGCTGTCCGGCGCGAAGTTCCCGCCTGATCTGTCCAGGGAACTGCACGAGCACGCCGACGACAAGGCGGCGGTACGCAAGATCGGGGTGGAGTACGCCGCCGCGATGTGCGAGCGGCTGCTCGCCGAGGGCGTGCCTGGCCTGCACTTCTATACGCTGAACGGCTCCCGCGCCACCAAGGAGATCTACCAGGTACTCGGTCTTGACCGCCGCGGTGGCTAGCTGGCGCCGCGGCGGCCGTCGAGGAGCGGCAGTACCGCGCCCATCACCGCATACGGCTGGTGGCTGCCGGGAAACCTGAACCCGGTCAGCAGGTCGGTGAAGCCAAGGCTGCGATACAGGCCACGGGCAGGGGAGTTGCCGTCCTGGGTGGACAACACCGCGGTGCGCTCCGGCCGCCCGGCGGTGAGCATGAGCATCATCCGGCGGCCGATGCCCTGCTGCTGGTAGCCGGGGCTGACGTGCACCTCGGCGATCTCGACCGGATCGGCGAGCCAGCCGGTCGCCGCTGTCGTGCCCGCGGCCACGCTGAGCCCGCCCCTGACCACGTCATGCCACCACTGGCCTGGGGCGCCGTGGAACGCGTAGGCGAACGCGACGATCGGCGCATCGTCGGCCGGCCTGGCCGCCAGCGCGGTGAACCCTGGGTTCTCCGCGTGCCGCTCCATCACCGCAAGCCGCGCGGCCTGATCGCGGCGGTTGGCGCCCATCGCGGCGCAGTAGATGGCGAGCAGCGCGTCCAGGTTGGCGACGAAGTCAGCCTTGCTGATCTGAGCGATCGACGCTGATGCTCGC